>CAWUIU010000020.1:0-18597 GCA_963922285.1 uncultured Oligoflexia bacterium
AGCTAATGTGTTTGCGATCTACACCTCTTGTATTACCAAAAGAAGAGGGTGATCTCTTCTTTTTCTTATAAGCCGCTTTCTTATACCTCTTCCCTGAAGATGAAGTCTTCTGGTTCCTCTTAAAGTTAGTACTTAATTTATCGTCACGCTCTCCTCCGTAACCATCTCTTGCATCTGTCCCTATATTAATTGCCTGAGCAGGTGTCGCAAGTAGCATGAGTGTCGTAGTTAAAGCTAAAATCTTTTTCATTAATCCTCCAACGTTTTCTTATTAAAACATTATCGGACGATTTTGATCAGGATTAAACTTTAATTTAATAATTAAGTAATTATAAACACTTAAGGATTTACGAAGGTCCAAAAAATATTGGCTATCCCAATAATTTTGAATTCATACCTTTAATTAAATATTCAATAACTTCATCGTGCTCAGTATTCATACTTAAAGATCGAGGTAAATATTCTGGTTTAGAAATGATCTCTCTATCCATTAATTCTTTTAACTCTGTATGATAATCAACTGATGTTTTACCTACATAAAGAGCCTCAAGATTTTCACCTCTATCCACCATTCCTTTAACAGTAATGAATCCTTTTAGGTAAAGATAATCTTTTGTAAAACCACCACCTCTATAAACTCTAGTTGTGATGTAAAAAGCTTTATCTTGAGAAATCTTAAAAGTATCCATAAGATATTCAAATGTTTCCTTAAAATCATCTTCTCGTAACATATGTCTAATGGCGACTGTCCTTAGAGCTAATTCTTTCAAACGATCTATTGAAAAATATCCTGATTGATATTCACTTAACAAGGCAAGCCCTTCTTGAGTCATTGTATTCAAAGGTAGACCCAAGCTTAAAACTTTTAAGTCTTGTCTGAGAGCGTTTTCTGTTGTGAGCATATG
Organism: uncultured Oligoflexia bacterium; assembly: GCA_963922285.1. GTDB lineage: Bacteria > Bdellovibrionota > Bacteriovoracia > Bacteriovoracales > Bacteriovoracaceae > Halobacteriovorax_A. The sequence goes on from CAWUIU010000020.1 coordinate 906, forward strand.
AACACCAATCTCATGATGACAAAGAGCTTTTAAGTAATCATGCTCAATTTGCTGTCCCTTCTTCAAAACAAGTTGATTTTTGGAAGGAATAAATAACGCTCCAGCAGGAATGTTGGACGACAAAACTACTTTTCCAGAAAATCCGTACTTTTTGACTTCTTCTTTGAGTATTTCAAAACTTTCGTGATCATTAACGATTCTAGTCTCTTCCTCACGAGAAGGAGAGCTTAAGAGATAGTTAGATATTGCAATTTCATCTTTGTTAGGCTCACCAAAATATTTCAAACTTAAATAACGAAATTTTCGGTCCCCTCGATAACTTAGTAACTCAACCTGATCACTATAGGCTTCGACGACTCCAAGATAAATTCTTTTTAAACTTACATCATCAATTTTATCAACCGGTATTTCATATAAAGATCTTTTAAATTCTGTTATATATAAATTTAATGGTCGATAGAGAAAATCAGGGTTCTTTTTAAACTTTCCCCTGAAAAATTTCTTTTTTTCAGACTCTAGATTTTTTGGATTAACATATTGAAGAATATCAAAAGTTTTAAGAAGGTTATAAATTGAAGAGTCTACTCTTCTCGCCATTGGTTCTATTGAACTTGTTAACAGATGAGCTCTTTTCTTATAAGTAACATTAGCTCTTTTTTCAATAAACCTCTTTGCATTTGCAGTTATTGCTTTTTGAAATCCTATTTTAAGCTCTTCAACAACATCTGGATAAACCTCACCAGTCATTTCATTGCAATAGCTTTTACGTACTTCAGTTGCTAAAACTAATGTATTCTTATATTTTTTTGAAATATGTTTTAAAAAGTATCCATGTCCTTTAAAAACAGAATTTTCTTCTGTTTGGTTTTCAAAATAGTCTGATTGTAAAACCGAAAGTCGTGCTAGCCAGTCATCAATACTTTCTCTAAATTTGTGGTTTACATTAACTGTGCCGACATTGAACATTGGTGGATGCACATCCTTTATTCTTAAATAATTATAAGAATGAACATCATAGACCACACAGGCCTTAAATTTTCTCTGTAGTTTTCTAATTAAGGCATCGACCACTCTGTAAAAATTAGCATGCTTTTCAAGAGACTTTTCTTTCTGGATTTTTGTAAGTGGCTTTTTCCAAATCTCTTTCCCCCAGGCCTCTTCATACACACAGTCTTTTGGGCCTCTATTTAGGTCATATTCATACCGACTATCGTTACCATATATCTTAATCGGAAGAGATGAAATAAATTCAGCGGTATAAGGGTCCTCTTCAAACCAACGTTCCTCTTTCGTTAGTAAGCACTTTTCTTCTAAATCATATCTAAAATTCTCACCATTGTGGATAGCTGCACAAACATATGGAACATAGTCAGAAATAATGAGGGTGAATGAATTATCCTCACTCACACAACTAAACTCTTCTTCTGCTTCTATTTTTTGAATAATATTTTCTATACTTAATTTTAACATTTATGCATCTTCTAATTCTTTCTTTAAAAGAAGTCTCCTACTTAGCGCCCTCTCTCTTCTAGCATGCCCTAATTCAACAAAGTCCAAAATCTGTCTTTGAAGCTTTACTTTATTGAACTTATTTATTCTTGTAATTCCTCCAGGAGAAAGTACATTTACTTCAAGTAATTTACCATTAATAATATCTAGTCCAGCAAAATAAATTCCATCTTCAGCTAACTTTCTACCGATTTTACGACACATTTCCATTTCATTCTTTTTAAGAACATACTTTTCAGCTCTCCCCCCAGCGTGGACATTACTTCTAGCATCTCCCTCTTTTGGTATTCTTTTCATCGCTCCTATAGGAACTCCATCAAGCATAAGGATTCTCACATCACCCCTATCAGCACCTTCAATGTATTCTTGTAAAATAACGTAATTCTTCTTATCTTGTCCTTCAATATAGAACTCTAAAAGTGACCTAATATTCATTTTCGCTTTTGTCTCGAGAACGATGACCCCCTTTCCTCCAAAACCATCAAGCGGCTTTAGAATCATTTTATCTTGGTGATGATTAAGAATAATTTCTTCCAGATAATCGATGTCTTTAGATACATACGTTTCAGGAATGAATTCATGTGAGTCATCAAAAGCAGTGGTATAAATTTTGTTATTTGCCTTACGGAGACCATCAATATCATTGATAATCATGACATCGTTTTTCACTGAATCGAGAAAGTTTAGCATTAAGTTATCAAGTGGCGGATCTTTTCTAAGAAACATGCAGTCAAAGCCTTTTAAAGGAACCATAAGTTTTCTAAACTTAGCCTTTTTATAAAAAGAAGTTATCGAATCAGTTACTTTATCAGATTTCACAAAAAAACTAGCAAATGCATATGTTTCATTTTCACGTATGGTTAAATTCTTTGGTTCAAATATTGCGACCCTATGACCTCTGGCCACTGCCTCATGAATGATACGCAATGTAGAATCAGTTGCAGGATCAATAGAGTCCCAGGCATCCATAATTATGCAAATATTCACTATCTCACTCCCTTGTTGTGAAAAATATCAATAAAATCAGATTCTTAGGTCTTTTCGACATTTTACTAAATTATATGAGCTCCAAGGATCTGCGATATTTTGTATTTTTTATGACCCATAGTGACTTTTTAATTGATGTTTTGTATCAAATAATCGTGTAGGAGCTATTATGAAATATATCAAAACCTATATATTAGCATTGATGCTACTCTTTATTCCTTTTGCTCAAACAAAGGCTGCCGTCGCAGCTATATGGGCTATTTGGAACCCTGCCACAGCTACTACAATTGCTATATATGGCCTCGCCTCACCATTTGTAGCTAGAGTTGTTTTTCCACTTCTAGTAAAGCAGCCTGGAAATATAGAAGCAGGATGGATACTGGGACTTATTCTAGGAGGAGTTATTCTTGATAATGATGGCATTCCTAGGCTTCAAGCAATTTCCACTGATGAGGCAATGGAGTTGAATTTAAGCACCTATAAAGCAAATATTTTTAACTCTGAACTAGAAGAAATAAACCAAGTACTTCAAGAAATCAGCATGCAACTACCTGAAAATACAACGTATGAGCAAGCTAATGAATTATGGACGTCCTATTCTGAACTCCTTAGCGAAGAAAGCTTTGAGGTGCTTCAGGCAATAGCAAATAAGGCTGCCAACCAAGCATTGTAATATATACCAATGTTATTCACTACGCGCCGCGCCAATGGTATAAAATGTCAATGAAAAACATTATCCTACTCCTACTATTTTCTCTATCGACATTTGCATCCGTGCCTAATGTTGTCCTTATGTCATCACTAGATACTCCAGATATTTGGTATCACTCAAATGATTGGGAGATAGAGGAACCATTAAGAAAAATTTTTAAAAAAGCATTTAAAGCGACTGATTATAATATTGTCATCAAAGAGAAGGCTACTCCTACTCAACTAAGAGATGAACTTTTAAATCCAAATAATATTGCAGTTTACTGGGTGTCTCATGCTGCTGGATCTGATAGTGTCTCAACAGGTGTCGTTAGTTCGAGCGCTGTTGTGGATTATTATTTTAATGATGTTAAAGATCTCTTTAAAGAAGTTCATCCAAACATGAGATTTTTAGGATTAATTGGATGTAATGCAGAAGGAACAATTAAAAAGTTTTACTCTGAAGGACACTATCAAGATAATCCATTACTAAAAATTCATTCATTTGATAAAAAGATTGATGCAAGAACTGGTCTTAGAAGAAGTATCAAGTCTTCAGCTGAAAAACTTGGAGAGCTAAAAACCAGACAAGTTAGAATTGGTGGAAGATTAAAGAAAAGAACTCTATCTCAATTAATTAATTCAGCTAATTCAATTAAAAACTTTCATGAAACTAAAACATGTAATATTCAAAAGCAGGGTCATGAAATAATTGTAACAAGAGTGCTTTCAGAAGATAGTGCTCAAGCAACTCTCTTTGTTGGAGAAAAGTTACTTGGTTATTTCCCAGAAGGAAAAGCTGGTGAAACTCAAGAGTTAAAAGTTTACTTATCTGAAGAGTTAGCCAATAACCCTCAAAAAATAAAATTCAAATTAGACTCTCTTAAGTTTTACTCAACTGAAAAACTTAATCTAGGAAGACTCGATTTTGAAAGCTCCTTCCAAGGAGACTGGAAACTATTTGCCAGAAGAAACGGTGAGCCAATCGGTTACACAAGCAATTTGTATCGTTATCGTGGAGATGGCCCGTCGAATTCTATGGTTAACTATACAAAGTTCTCTTGTTATAAAGAATAATACACTTGCAACTAAAGATAATTAAAATATAAAGAGATGGATTCTTTAATCATAAGTTACAGTGAGACATTCGCGCTCTAACAAATAAGATTTCTGTAAACTTCGTTTTCTTTCTCTCCTTAGACCAAATAAATCCTTTGGGATATTCACTATTCTCATTGAAAATTAGTTTTATATCACCAAAGCCAATAGCGCTTACACCTCTCTTATCGTTAAAGTGAGGCTCTTTTACACAATCGAAAATTTCTAAATAGGGAAAACGATATTTATGAATTATACCAACATGACCAGAATCGCCAGAACTTGGAACAACGTTCTTCTTCCAAAGAATGAGATCACCAGCTTGAATCTCATCAAAATTCAAAATGATTTGAAACTTATCACTTTTTTGTACTTCAAAAAATAAGTCACATGCTCTTTTGGAAGCTATAAGAAGACCATTTTGCTTCAAGACATAATTAACAAAGGTAAAACAATTACAAAAGAGTGTCTCTCCAGATACATCAAAAGTATTTGAATACGAAGTTTCATTAAAGCCAGATACAATATTAACAGCACTATTCAATAACATTAATTTTTTTTAACACCTTTAAAGTTGTCGTTGCAAAATTGACATTATTTATATCTAGCTCAAAATATTGGTATTTTTTATGATTAGGAATTTTTGTTTTATTCGTTTCAACAATATAGTTATTAATTTTATATTTAGTAATTGAAGTTTTTAAGCTGACGTTAGATTCAATATTGGTCTTAAGTTTTGGATAACCTGAAAAAGTGTCATCATTAGTGCTCATAACAAATGTTGGAAGTTCAACTTGCCCACTTAACCATTCATCATCATCTTTTATATAGCCTAATACCTTTCCATTTTTTATATTTACAAAGCGAATTAGATTTAAATCAAAATATTTTTTAATTTTATTCACAGGTTCTTCAGGATAACTTAAAGGCTTTTTTGATTGATAAGCTATGCAAATTGTACGCATTGGGCATATATCACAATTTACCTTTCGAGCCTGACAAAATACTCGTCCCAAATCCATTAAAGCTTCATTTAGGTCTCTAAAGCTAACGATTCGACCAAATGATATATTTTTGTTTTCAACTTCTTTTTTAATTAATTTTTGAAGACGAAGGCCTTTCTTTTCTTTTAAGCCGAATATTCGAGAAAGAACTCTTTCGAGGTTAGCATCTAAAGCAAAAGCTTTCTCATCATTTCCAATTGAGATAATTGCATTGGCGGTATATTCACCAATGCCTGTTATTGAAATAAGTGAATCATAATTGGTAGGAATCTTAGAATTAAAATTATCTCTTATATCGATCGCGGCCTTTCTTAAATTTCGGGCTCTTCGATAATATCCTAGTCCTTTCCAGGAAATACAAATTTGTTCTTCAGTAGTATTAGCTAAATCATTAATCGTTGGATACTCTGATATAAATCTATCAAAATGATTTAAAACTGTCCCAACAGTCGTCTGCTGTAGCATTATTTCTGAAACTAAAGTCCGGTATAAACTCCTCTTTTCTCTCCACGGAAGATGAGAGTAAGACTCTTTAGACCATTTAAGTAGTTGATTTTTCTCTTTCATTACTGATCTATACCAACAAGATTTCACTTTGTAATCCCATGATGAACAAGTATTTGTCCCAACTGGAAATAAAAACCAATACTTAGAATCTCATGTCATAAAGCCTAAAAAAAACAAAGGAAAAATTATGAAAAAGTCGATTACTTGTCTAAGTTTACTATTAATGAGCTGTGGAGGAAGCAACAATGGTCCATCTCCATTCTATCTTCAACCTGTAACTGATACTGTCGTTGAAAATCAAGAAGTAAAGGTCGAAGTGGAAGTTGATAATTATGATACTGATGGAGACCTTATTCCAAATTCATTAGAGAAAAAATTTTCAATGAATACAAATATACCAAATATTGATAAACTTAACATTAAAATCCTAGAAGGAAATCTTGATGAGATTAAACTTACAGGAAAGAACGACAATCTCGGTGTATCACTTCTAAAAAAAAGAATTTACCAAGGGCAAGAATTAACTAGAGACTTAATAAATTTCTCTAGTATTTCATCTTTTCCTTCTCCCAAGTACAATAAAGATTTGTTAATCAACAAGTTCAATGATCATAAAGAAAAAAAATCCCTACTAAGGCTAACGTTAAAAGTACAACCTGTTTTTCTTCCATCCACAATCAGCTTATCAAATATTCAGTATCAGTTAATCTCGCTAAACACTCTTGATTTTAGTATAAGTAAACATGAAGATATCGTTATAAGAAACAATCCTATAGTCATATCAAAAAAGGATAAAACTATACTTCACAAGGTTGAACTCGAATTATCTGCACAAGATAGTCATGATCTCATCACAGGACTGAAATTATTTAAACTTGTTCCTAAAGACTTCATCGTAAGCCATGAAGAAGGCTCCTTCTCATATATAGCGCGAGAGAAAAGCCTGAAAAACAACTCAAAGGAAGTTCTCGTTATTAATAATGACCTTAAAAGATATTTTTCTAAAGTTGGAGATACACTGATATCAACTCTTAACAGTAACAACATTTCATATTCATATCAGAACAATTTTTTTCAACACATCAACAATCTTAGATCCACAGTAAATGATATTAATTTTCAGACAGAAGATAATCAATTCACATGGGTCAATAGCTATGATAATAATGCTATTGCCTATATTTCTAAAAGCGCAATCGATAAAATTACAACACGATCAAATCATTTCTCAGAAGAAAAGAATATTAAGACAACTTCATTTAACTCTGACTTCAAGGGTTACATTAAAATTAATGCAGACATAAAAGATTTTAAAACAACAATAACTAATAAGTCTTTTTCAACTACTTGGATTACAAAAACTCAAGATAATACTAGAAATAACAATCATTCGACTGGCCTCATCCCTCTTTCTGGAGTTCAAGGAAGCTGGGTAGTAAACATCAACGAAGGAATAAAAAACATTGTTGGCCACCACTGTTTTAAAGTTAGTCGATCTAGTCAGATTAATTATTACTGCACTAGAAACGAAGGAAGACTAGAAATATCATATGGGCTGAAAGCTACTCCTAAAACTTGCTCATTTCAAAACTCAAGCATTGCTCCCATTCATAGAAAAATTCAAAGTTTGACAGATCTACAAGTCTTAAAAGATGGTTATGAAGTTTCTTTGAATTCAGTATTTAGAGATTTTTATTTCTATCAAGGATCTATATACCTTAACAAAGAAAAAGATCTGAATGGAAGCACGTACGAGCTAAGAATACGTAATAACAACAGAAGACTTGAAGCAGGAATAATTTCACACAATTGTCATTCAATCAAGAAATGCCAATATAGAGGATCTCATTGTCATATGAATGAATTTAATTCTTCAAAGACAACTAAGAGCTTTATTATGCAAGGGAGGATGGACGTGAAAAAAATAGAAGTCCTATAACTTATTATTTAGGCTTCTTGCATGATCTTGAAATTTTTGAAATATATGCAAGAAGCCTTTTTCCATCAAAGTCACCTAAGTCAGCTCCATGAACTTTTGCACCAATTTTAAAAAGATAATCACGCATTTCTCTAGTAGCCTCATCTATATCAGTTACAACAATTAACTTTTTTGCATTAGATCTTTGAATCCAATCAATAATTCTCTTTTGATCATTCAGTCCATAATTAACACAAAGGTTATTCATGCTTCCAAGGGATTTTATCGAAGTATCAAAGGTAGCAATATCGACATCGCAGCTTTGTTTTAATCGATCGGCAAAGCTTCTTCGATAACATTGATCTGCCTCAGCACTAAAGTCAACTCTTCTCATACTTGAGCTTGTATCAATCCAGACTTCTAAATCACTTGGCCCTTTCTTCATGGCTTTTGCTTTTCCACAAAATATATCAAAGAAGAAATCTTTTTTGCAATCAACCATGTCTGATTCAATGGCATTAAAAGTTTTTAAATTTGGATCTTTACCTTGCAAGACTGGCTTCTCGTTATTAATTAATGGTTTTAATTTTTGACCTTTTTTAGGATCCATAAGGCCATACTGCGGATGAAAACATCCATCTCCCATTGGAACGCAATCATCCTTCCCTGCAGTTTTTTTGTATTGTTTTAAAATAACATCTGTGGACTTCTGCTTTGTTGCAGACAAGAAAATAACTTCAACCTCTTTTGGTATGGCAAGAGTCGAAAAATTCAAAATGAATGTAATAAGAAAAACCCTTATCAAATAATCATTCCCTTTTGTCTGAAGTACCTAAAGAGATCATTTCCTAAATCGACAATCAGATCTCTTGCTTCCATATCAAGGCTTAAAAAGTCAGACATATAAGCTTTTTGCCTTGGTGTTAACTGAGCCATTTTTTCTTTCAAACTCAGTTCACTATTTCTACCCGTTTCATCTGGTGAAAAAGGTATATTTCGACTTTTACCACCAATTTGAACTTTAGCATTTGCTGATCTTTGTGCAGTGCCTATTGAAAGTCCATCAAGTAAAGCTGACTCCAAAGGATCACTTAAAGTAGCTTGCGACTGTAAAGCAGCCTCTTCAGCCTTAGTACCAGCAGTAGCTGATGGAATATCACTTTCTTTATTACTGGAACCACCTAGCTCTTCTGCACTTTTGTAAAACTTTACAAGTCTTACAAACTTATCAGTATAATCCTCTTCGACAAAATCAATCATCTCATGAAGGGGTATCTCTAGTACTGCAACAATCTTTGCAACTATTGTTGGATTAATATCAGCAGTCTTTCTTGTTAAGAACCTACTCATCGTTGAAACACCAATATCTGCTTTCTCAGCTAAATCTCTCTGGGTGAGAGATCCACGTACTTGCATATACTTACGTACGATGCCCAGGAATTCATCAAGCTTGTCTTTGTTAAATTCTGCCATGCAATTCTCCTTGCAAGAGATTCAATAGATTGCAACCTATTGAAATCTCGTTTTGATTCTAGAAATGCAACTGTAAATTGCAATTCTATCTTCTTGATATCCTTATCGGATTGCAAATTAATTCCTTTATGCAATTTTATTGCTTGACGCAAAGAGTCAATTATTATATTCTGTGTTTGGGCTTGCAACAACAGGCTCAAAGGCACACAGGCCTTGGGGGTAATATGAACACACTAACTCGCTTTATCAATCCAGTATTTGAAAACGATCTAGATGAGACTAAGTATGAGATTATTGAAAATGAAATCATCAAGTCTAGTAATTTAGAGGATTTAACAATCTCTGGATCTCTCTTCTCTCTAACTACATTTACCGATGTTACCTTCAAGTCTTGTGTGTTCTTTGCAACTCGAATTGAAAATTGCAGCTTTGTAAATTGCAATTTCATTGATTGCAAATTTGAATTTTCTCACATTTCACATTCAAATTTTGAATCATGTGGATTCGAAAATTGCAACTGGGAATTCTCATCTTTTAAGTCAAGCACGCTTAATCATATAAAGATGGATGTAAGAACAAACCTAGAAGTGAATAAGGGAACTAATGTTCAAGAGAATTGTATCTCAATCATGCCAACAAACTGGCAAGAAGCCGAAGCTCTACAGGAATCTATAGAGACTAGAGTTGAGATGGAGGAAACTCAGAATGAGTGGGGGACAAAGCTCTTGAACTTTCTAAAAACTGCTTAACGATTATTGGCAATATATTTGGATCAACTGTCTCAAGGAAAATATGCCAAGACCCAATCTTAACCGGAGACAAATAATCTAACCTAGTTTGCTGAGTAAGGATACTCAGGGCAGGTAATCTAAACCCTACCTTAAAGGGAGAGACTTCTAGTCTCTCCTCTTTTCTTTTTACTTAGGTAGACAAGGAACTTTCATGCTCAAAACCTTTATTCAACTTATTAGTTTATTTGCAATCTCTAATTTTATTGCATTTGAAACATGGGCATTGCAACTCAAGTTTGAACAATTACATATACCAATATTCCAGGAGACATATAGTGATAAAACTTCAGATCATCTTTATTTTACTTTTGAGCCTTTTAATCTTAATGAGCAAAAGCGCTTCCTATTCACTTATAAGCTCTACTATTAATCAATATTTGAGTTAATTACTTTTATAAAAACAACCAATCGATTCATTATTTCGACTTGAAGCATTTAAAACTAGGGACGCTATTTCAACGGCATTCCTAAGTCCAATAAGACCATCCGATAGCTGACATCTTTTATAAAATCGTTCGATTTCATCGTTGAGCTCTCTAAACATAGCTTGCCCACGCTTAAGTCGATTTGATGTTCTTGTAAGTCCGACATAATTCCACATGGTTTGCTTTAAAGTCATCCAATCCTGACGAATCAAAGCTTTGTCAGCAATTTCATTACTCTCCGTCCAGTCTTTGATAAGTGAATCATCATAAAGCTCTTCATCAGAAGAACTAATAATATCTTCTCCTGCAATATAGCCCCAAGTTAAACCTTCCAACAACGAAGTTGAAGCGAGTCTATTTGCTCCATGAATTCCTGAACAAGCGACTTCACCTACAGCATAGAGATTATCTAGGTTTGTTCGTCCCTTTAAATCAACCTTTACACCACCGCAAGTGTAGTGTGCAGCCGGAACAACAGGAATAGGTTTCTTGGTTATATCTAATCCTTTATCTAGACAGTGATGATAAATTGTTGGAAAACGATTCTTAATCCATTGTGAATCTTTGAAAGAAATATCGAGAAAAACAAATTCATTTAAGGTATCAATCATTTCCGAAACGATTGCTCGTGACACAACGTCACGAGGAGCTAGCTCTAAATCTTTATGGTACTTCTCCATAAAGCGTTCACCTCTTGAATTGAGAAGTAATCCCCCTTCTCCCCTAAGAGCTTCAGATACTAAAAAGCGTCGATGACTCGAATTATCGAAGAAAGTTGTTGGGTGAAATTGAATAAATTCCATATCAATAAGCGATGCTCCGGCCCTAGAGGCCATTGCATGTCCATCTCCTCTTGCCCCCTCAGAGTTTGAGTGGTGAAGATAAAGAGCTCCAATACCACCCGTTGCTAAGATCGTTTTCTTTGAAATAATTTTAACAACTTTATTATTTAATTGGTTGAGTGCGTATGCGCCAAGAACTTTGTTTGGTTCATATCTTTGAGTAATTGAAACTCCATGGTGTTTAGGTGTTATCAAATCAATTGCAGTGTGTGATTCGAGAAAACTAATATTTGGAAAAGCGACTTCATCGTTTAAAAGATTTAGCATGCTTGTCTGTATTTCTTTTCCTGTGAAATCACCTTTAAAAAGAATACGTTCTATTGAATGAGCAGCTTCCTTTGTTACAAGAAGCTCCCCACTGGAACCTCTTTCAAAGTCTGTTTTAGCATTATCAAGAAGTACTTCTTTTAATACTTCTTCACCTCTTTCAAGAAGAATTTTAATTGCCTCAATATTTGATGTATTACTCGATGCTTTTTGAATATCACCTTCAAGATATTCATCCTCTCTTTCAGGGTTTATAATTCCACCCTGTGCCCAAAAAGTATTAGAAATTTTTGGATCTGATTCTCTTGTAATAATACCAATGGTCTTACCACTCGAAGCAAGCTTATATGCTGCACTTAATCCAGCAACCCCACATCCTATAATTAAAATATCAAACTTTCTTGTTTCCATATCACTTACTATATTTAAGACTTATATCAACACTAGGAGCGTTGTTAGTTAAAGCTCCAATACTTATTGCATCAACACCATCGATTAAATATCCGTCGATATTATTAAGACGAATACCACCAGAAACCTCATAGGTCATTATTGAGTCCTTTTCAGAAACTGCCTCTTTAATTTCATCTGGTGAAAAATTATCAAGCATTATATGCTTCACACCCATTGCCTTCACTTCTTTAAGCTCTTTTAAATCATGAACTTCGACTTCGATCGGAGTATAAAATCCATGCATTGATCTAAAAAATTCAACAGCTTCTTTAACTCCACCAAAAAAGCTCTTATGATTATCTTTCACCATCCATAAATCAGTTTGACCAAGACGATGATTTGAGCCTCCACCTACACGAACAGAGTATTTCTCAAGAGAGCGATGGCCTGGAGTTGTTTTTCTTGTATCTAAAATTGTAATTCCACTGCCCTCAACTCGTTCTACATATTGGTTTGTATAAGTCGCGATTGAAGATCCTTTTTGTAATAAATTAAGAGCTATTCTTTCCCCGGTTAATGCAATATTAAATGGTAAATCAAATTCAATAATTACATTATCAGACTTTTGAACACTCATTCCTTCATATTTTTCAAAATCTGAATACCTAAGACTTGCACCTAAGTAATTAAATGTTTCGACAAAAAATGGTAGACCGGCAACAATAAGGTCATCCTTTAGTTTCAGCTTACATTTTACAATATCTCTAGGCAGCGAATTGATATAGTAAAGATTTCGCGTGAGATCATCCTCGCTAAAATAAGCTTCAATTAAAGGTCTAACACCTTTTGAAATAAGACGAGTTTCCAAGTTCTACTCCTAATTCTTTTATATGCGCTGAAAATAGCACAAAAGAATTCATAAATGAAATAAGCACCTATAAATAAAAGCCTTTTCTCCCCTTTTGCAGAATGTTGATTTAGAAGTAGACATGATTTTAAAAGTTTATCTCATATTAATGACAATCCTTACCTGGCACCATGCATCGCAAAAGAATTATTCTAAGCCTTCTCCAAAGATTAAACTTCCTCTAAGTGCGAAAGAAGCCTTTTCTAACCAAGATAACTACAACTTCTTTAACTCGATTATTACGGGAGATAAGGGGGATCTAAAATATGAAACTAAAAAGATTATGAAAGGCTTACAGATTATGCATCTCCTAACCCCCTCAGGACTTCATTTTTCCACGATCATGATTTTTCTTATAAGCATAAGAAAGAGACTAAAGTATAGATGGTTGAAATATCTTGAACTAATCCTTTGTTTAATGACCTATATATTTCTTCCAGGATATGAATCTTTAAGAAGGGTTGCCCTATTGAGGAGTATGTTTATCGCAAATGATTTAAGACCGTATTTTAATAAATACCAACTATTCACTTTATTCTTCATTTGGGAGTTCTTTTGGGGAACTTATCAAACAAATCAAATAAGCTTTTGTTTCAGTATGATTTTTCTTGGAACTATTATATTAACCAAAAATATTAGCTTTATTAAATTAACATTAACATTCTTCTTTATTCAGTCTCTACTTTCTCTGATTTTGAACAATCCCAATTACTGGAGTAATTTAATCATATCCCCATCCATTACTTGGTTATTCACTATTTTCTATCCATTTATCTTTTTAAATACTTTCTTTATAAGTAAGCTGAATTACTCAGAATGGATTTTAGAGCTATTTTCAAAAATGATTATGTTTTCAGCTGAAATAACATTGGAAGTATTTCTAGTTTCAAACTTAGGAGTGTTCTTTATGATACTTCTTTTCTTAAATAGCAAACTTTGTGTATTAGCGACTGTGACATTAATTTATATTTACGCTACTGGCATTTAATCTGACGAGTAGCGTATATTTTCATATATATTAATTTTTGTATTCTGCTGATTCCTCTACTTTTAATCTAAGCTCTGCTAAAATTTCATCAGCGACCTCTCTTAAGCTATTATAGTCAAGATATTCTAAGCTTAGATCTTCCGAGAACTCTTCACTTAAACCGTTTTGATTAACTAGACTCGTTAAGTTATCGAGAACTAACTTTAACTTTTCTCTTGGTGAGTCTTCGTTAAGAGCAAGGCATAAGTTTCTAATTTTTAACTCTTGCTGATCTAAAACACTAAAGCTTGTAATTGGACCATCTAATTTTACAGATAGTTTCTTAATCGATTTAGCGGCATTCTTGAGCTTAGGCGCTGGTGATTCAAATCCTTCTAGCATAAGATGAGATTTATTCAAACCAACCCTTTCAACAGAGTCAAAGTTATCAACTTTGCCAAAGTTACCGCTCTCATCTGGACTCTTACCAAGTACAGAAGTCCCTAATAAAACCATTGTAAGAAATAATGTTTTTTTCATAGTTAACCCTCTTAAAGTGATTTAAAAAATTAATTGTTTTTTATTTAAGCAAAGTAGATGCCAAAAAATGCGACACAACATAACAAAGCCTAACAAGCTAAATTTATTCAGTTATATTGGTATGATGCTTGCTTATACAAATCATGAGGATGAGAAATTACACTAAATTTTAATTTTTTAAGGTCTGATTTTTTGACATATGTCCAAGCTCTATACACCTGTAAGAACGCTTCCGGCATTATTTACCTCGTAAATAAGAAATTTAGACATGATAAAATTGCTGAGCAAGGAGCATGGTGTGGGACAAGAAATTTCGAGAAGCATTTACACTGAAGATGAAGAGAGAGAGTTTAAAGACAAACTAACTCAAGAGACAAGCCTCTTAAAAGAAGAGTTTGAGTCTCAAACAATAAATGAAACAAAACTAATGTGTGGTTATGAAGTCGAAGGGTGGTTAGTTAACAATAGGGCTAAGCCTGTCTCCTCAGCACCAACATTAATTCAAAGAATTAAAGACGAATCAATCGTTCCTGAGATTTCAAAGTTTAATTTTGAAATTAATGGAGCTCCACAATTTTTTAACGGTCAAACACTATCTCGAATTCAAAGTGATATCGAATTTAAATGGAATAGGTGTCAAACAGTCGCGAATATGTCTGGTTGGGATATTACTACAATAGGCTCACTGCCAACTGTTCAAGAGTCAGATCTAGTAATAGAAAATATGTCTCCACACAAGAGATACCTTGCACTAAATAATAAAGTGATAGAAAAAAGAGGTGGGAATAGTATTCATTTACAAATACAAGGAAAAGAAAAATATTCTAGTTCATTTCCTGACGTTATGACTGAAAGTGCTGCAACATCAATGCAGATACACATAGGAACGACTCAAGAAACAGCTAAAGCAAAGTACAATGCTTCTGTTATTGCATCTTCAATATTCGCTGGAACTTGTGCAAACTCTCCATATTTATTTGGAAAAGAGCTATGGGATGAAAGTAGAGTTGCTGTTTTTGAACAAAGTGTTGATGTCGACGGATTTACCAATAGATTTGGTGAAAACATTAAAAGAGTTTCTTTAGGAAACGGGTATGTACAAAACTGTATAAGTGAAATTTTTCAAGAAAACCTTGATAAGTTTGATATCCTTATTCCTGAAATTAATAATGAGCCTCTGGGTGAGTATAAACATATTTCTTTTCACAATGGGACTATTTGGCGCTGGGTTCGCCCAATAATCTCCAAATGTAAGTCTGGTAAGACTCACTTAAGACTTGAACAAAGAGTACCATCAGCAGGGCCATCTAATATAGATATGGTTGCGAATATGGCTTTTATTATTGGTCTAACTGAATATTTAGCAAAAATAAATGACTTAGAGTTCTTAATTCCTTTTTATACTGCAAAGTACAACTTTTACAATGCATGTAAAACAGGATTAAACACAAATATTATTTGGTTTAACGGCCAGCATATTCCATTAAAAGTACTAGTACTTGACCATCTCATTTCTCCAGTTACTGACACCCTTTTTAAAATGGGAATGGATAAAGATGAAGTGAATTATTACATCGTTGAAGTTTTTGCAAAAAGAATTAAAATGGACCTTAACGGTTCAAATTGGCAAAAAAAATTCGTACAAAAATACGGTAAAAACTTTGAGGCGTTAGCGAGTAATTATATTCACAATCAAAAAAGTGGGATGCCTCTATGGAGATGGAAAATTTAACGATACTTGATCATATACCTGAAGAGTTTTTTAAACTCTCGGCACAAGGATTGTTTAAGATTTTTCATTCACCCACACTAATCCATCTTAAAGGAAATTGTAATTTAAAGCCTATTTTTATTTCTACCTTACTTCATGGAAATGAACACTCTGGCGTCATGTCTATTCAAGAACTGTTTCAAGAACAAGATCTAGATAAACTAAATCGTGATGTTATTCTTTTCTTTGGAAATATTAAAGCAGCAAAGTATGGCAAGAGACATTTAGACTCTCAACCAGACTATAATAGAATTTGGACATCTCACTACCCATTTGTGGAAAAAACTTTAAAATATCTTGATGACCATGATGTTGAATTATGCATTGATTTACATAACAATACAGGAAATAATCCTTGCTATTCATGTATGAGTCAAAAATCAACAAGGCACTTTAATTTAGCTCATTCTTTTAGTGATAAAATCGTCTATTTTACTGACCCTATAGAAGCACTTTCTGTTGTTTTATCCAGGAAATGGCCATCAATAACAATTGAAGCTGGTAAATCTGGGGATCCTGTTGGCATATTCAAAACTGTTGATTACTTGAAGCGAATTATTGCAGGAATGGACCTCGATAAAAAAGTCGAAGTTGTTCCACGTGTTTTTAGAACTGTTGGTAAGATAAGAGTTGATATCGATGATCCTGTAACTTTTGAAGAAGATGAGTTCAAAGGTGATGGTTATTTATTTCGTCACGATTTAGAAACATTAAATTTCACTAAATTAAATACTGACTCATGGATTGGTCGATCTCACAGCCTTCCAATAATAGAAAATTATTCAAAAGACCCAAATCGAAATTTAGACTTTTTCGAACTCCAAGACAATTTGATAACCTGTAAAAAACCATTTATTCCTGCGATGTTCACTCATGATGTTGAGATTATTTACTCTGACTGTCTTGGATACATCATGGAAGAACAAGTTATTGAACTAGAAGACTAACTAATCTTTCACAAACGCCCCATTTTTCCACTTTGATAATCATTAAAAGCCTGAACAATTTCTTCTTTAGTATTCATAACAAATGGTCCATAAGCTATTTTGGGTTCATTTATAGGATCACCGCTCATAAAAAGAATCTCTGTATCTTTTTTTGCTTCTAATCTAACGATAGACTCCTTATTATCTAATATTGCCATTTCACTTCCAACTAGTACCTGACTATCAACTGATAATAGTCCATTTCTCACGAGGATGATGACATTATCACTTTTTGGCAAGTTGACTGAAAAAGACTTCCCTTCCTCAATTTTTATTTCAAATAGATTAATTCGTGAAAATGTATGGCAAGGCCCCTTTTCATCTCTATATTCACCAGCAACAACTTTTACTCGACATCCATCATTATCAACAACTGGAAATTCTTTTTCCTTAACCCCTTGATAACGTGGCTTCTTCATTTTATCTTTTGCAGGTAAATTAACCCAAAGTTGAACCATTTCAAATTCGCCGCCCTTTCGAGCAAATTCTGCTGAATGAAACTCTTCATGAACCAGTCCCGAAGCTGCACTCATCCATTGAACATCTCCAGTTCCTATGACTCCACCTCCTCCAGCTGAGTCACGGTGCTCAACTTCTCCCTTAAAAGCAAAGGTAAC
>CAWUIU010000021.1:0-18576 GCA_963922285.1 uncultured Oligoflexia bacterium
TTAATTATATTGATAAGAATATGCTCATTACTTTCTTTACCCAAGTCTGAATTTATGGCCTTGTTTGTAAAGATCTTCACTAAGTATCTTGATAAAAGAATTAAAAAGACAAGTGCACTAATTGAGTCATAGTAAAGATGATCATTGCCCATAAAATGATTATAAAGTGAAAGAATAAATCCTAGGACGATCGCTATCGAAAGAGGTAGATCGATCGACAGGATTCTTAATTTTATATTTGTTAGTGCTGATTTATAGAAGGGAATCGAGCAATACAAAACGATAGGTAGACAAAGGATTAGGCTTATCAGATTAAATATATCTGCATAGAGGTCTTTAGCGCCAGCATAGTTTGAAACCGCATATATCATGATGTTACCTAGCGCTGCACCGGCAATTCCAATCCTTAGAATCTCTTTTCTATTAAATTGATTTTTCTTATTATTTGTTTCTTCATCAAGGGGAGAAAGCTCATAGCCAAGTTTGCTTATCTCTCTAGCTATATTAGATAATTTGTTTTTCTCTGTATCGATTGTAAGATTGATTGTTTCGTTTTCTAGGTTTACTCTAGCATTATGAATACCAGGAACATATTCAGAAGACTTTTCTAATAACCATAAGCATGCCATACAGTGAATGCCCGTTACGGCAAGCTCAATATGTTGTAATTCTTTAGAGTCATCGATTCTAAAGAGATCATCAAGATAATCGTAATTTTTATTTTTAAAAAAAGGCGTGCGATAGTCTTGTTCTTGTTCTCTTATACTATAGTAGTTTTCGAGTTTGTTATCATGAATGATTTTAAATACTGTTTCACATCCATAGCAACAGAATAGAGCATCATTACTTTCTATTCTGATGTCTTTTATTGTTTCATGGCAATGTGTACATTTTTCAAAGTCTTTCATATTAATATAATAAATCTAAATCATTATTCAAATGATGACATAGATCAGTTTTTTAGTTGTTCTTGAATTGTTTAGAGATTTATGATGGAATCAAAATGCTTTGATACTTCGTTATCTTCAGCTAATATTTCTCTGATATCACTTTTTGAAAGAAAGCATACTTTTGATTTAGGCATGATTTGTGCGGACAGTTCTGCTGGAGTATGGTTCATTAACTCTTTTGCACCAATAAGTGTACCGCCAGAAATTGTATTATGAATTTTCTTACCTTTTAAAAGGTGAATATTTCCAGAAAGTAGGAGGTAGGCTACGACAGGTGTCTGACCTTCATAGAATAAATCGGCTGTTACAGTATAAGTAACAATTTCACCTTTCTTTTGAAGATCAGTTAATATATTTTTTTCTATCTCAGTAACCATATTCTTTACCCTGAGCATTTGCTTCCTCCAAGTTTCTTACCTATATCTTATGTAAGAAGTACTTTTGAGAGTATGCGCTAAATCAGGTTTTTTGCTTTTTCTAGTAGGCTAGATTCGCCCATTCAATGATTTTTTCTTCATCTTTAAGGATGATCGTCTTTCCTTTTTGCTCAATTAGACCTTCATCTTTAAATTCAGACATAAAGCGGATAAGAGTTTCATTGGCCGTACCAATCATCGTTGCCATTTCCTCTCTCGTTAGTTTTATATTTAATTTAATTCCTTCATCACATTCCTCGCCATGAGTTTCTTTGATGAGAAGTAATAGTTCTGCTAATCGCTCTCGTACATTCTTTTGGTGAAGTGATGTAAGTTTATTTTCTGCCGCTCCCATATCACGACTTAGTTTATTGATGACATGAAGTGAAACTGACGGCTTTTCCTCAATAAGTTTTAAAATATATTTCTTATCGATAAAGCAAACTTTCGTTTCTTCTAGTGCTGTTGCAGTTGCTGTGTAAAATTGTGAAGTGAAAAGTGAGCGATGACCGAGGACATCTCCACCTTGGGCCACTCTTACAATTGTCTCTTTACCATCCGCGCCTGTTTTCGTGACTTTGATATTTCCTGAATTTATACAGTAAAGTCCGAAAGGGTGATTACCTTGCACAAAGAGAGTTTGGCCTTTCTTATATGTGTTAGTAACTTTGTGTTGAGAGAGATCATCTAATTCTGGATTGTCGAGATCACAAAAAATTCCTTTACCTTTAGATGGACAGTTTTGACATTTGTCGATTTCTTTAATCTTTCTCATAACGATTCCTTTTTATGATCGTAGCGTCGTACAATTATATTAAGATAATTATGTAGATCTATTATAATAATCATCTATCTACAATCTAACATAAGTAAGTGAATGAAACATGATCCAAATCATGTTTCGTAGTAAAAAAAAATATTATGTGCTTTTTAATACAAGGAATAAGAGATTTAAAGGTACTCAGAGACGAATTTGACTCGGTGATAAATCGCTCTCATTTTCAGGCGCTTGCGAATAATGCCACTAAGTTGCCGAAATTATTTAAGGCAATGGATCATGACGGTCGTGCATTTCCTAATTATTTTTGTCCAGTAACGATAAAAAATCAAAATTTTCACGAACTTCTACCTATGCGCTACAGAATCAGACCCGCTACTAGCTCTGAAGAAGTCCCAAGTAAGTATAATATGTTCAACGCACGGAAAGACGCATTATTAACTCGTAAATCATGGCGACCATTATTAGGGAGAAATCATGGCATCTTTACCATGAATCATTTCTATGAATGGGTTGAACGCGATGGAAAGAAGCAGTTAGTTAGTTTTCATTCAAGTGAGAGTGAAAAACTCTACATTCCTTGTCTTTATGACTTTTACGAAGATGGTGATAAGTCCTTTTACTCCTTTGCAGTGATCACTGATGAACCTGCGCCAGAGGTCTTAGCGGCTGGGCATGATCGTACGCCGATACATTTAACCAAAGACCTCGCATATCAGTGGCTGGACTCAGAAAAGTTAAATTCAGATGATGCTCTTTCTCTTCTGTCTCATCAGTCTAAGGAGTACTTTATTTGTAGAGATGAGTGCTTGCCTGCAAGCTCAAGATAAACTCTGTGCCTTTATTGATTCCCTTCGTAGAAGAACTAATCGCAACATCTCCATTCATTTTTTGTAGCATAGACTTCATAATTATCATTCCCAAGCCGGTTCCTTTTTCATTATTCGTTCCCGGACGAGAAGTCTTATATTGTGGACTAAAGAGGTTTTCTAAGATGTCATCAGGTATACCAATACCGTTGTCCTTAATGTGAATATTTATTTTACCATCATCGCTTTCTGGGATCTCTGTCATCCAAATATTAATTAGCCCATTTTCTGGCGAAAACTTTATACAATTACTTAAAATATTAATGAGAACTTGATGTTCAAATATTGTCTTATCTATATGTAAGGTTATATCCTTGATTTCCTCTGTACATTTAATTGTTATGTCTTTCTGCTTAAGATTACTATCTAAGTAACTTAAGACATAACGAAGTGATTCTTTGAATGGAACTTCTTTTAACTCTAAATCTTGTTTTCCTTTTTCGAGAACATGCATGTTTTTTACTGAAACAATTGTGTCAATTATAACTCTTGAATGAGTCTTGATACGATCAAATACTCTTTGTACTATTTCCAAGTCTGTATTTTGCTTGAGTAAACGGTTTGAATTTGAAATGATTGTTGCCGAGTTCGAAATGTCATGAAGCAGTATACGTAGAAGATTTTCAGTCTTTTCTTTTTCTTCGTTCAAGGTGTCTTCATATTTTAAAGTCATCGTATCAAAAGTAATCATAAGTACTGTGGCAACTCCTATCCAGCCAAAAACGAGACAAGCCTGTGCAAAGAGTCTACCATTAGCAGAGATTAAGTTTGGAAAATTGAAACCAGATAACTCTAACCATAAGAAAGTAATTGAGATTAAACTGACAATGGTAGCGGTAAAAAATGTTGCTCTTTTCCCTTCAATTATTCCCGCAAGCATAGGTATGATTCCATACCAAATTAGGATATGACTGTTAAAGCCTCCTGTAAAATAAGCAAAAATTCCCTGGTGTATATAGCCAGCACTCAACATAATCATTGTTAATAAAAGTAAATTATTACTGACTCTAAAGAGAAGTGGACTAAATAAATGAACAAGAGAGCATAAAAGGCCTATTTGCCAAGGAAGATTATGGTCAATTGTAAGATATGCACATAGAAAGTATGCCCACATTAAAACACCTGTAACTAATACGGTTAAGAGAAAAGCATGAATCCTTCTCTCTGGTATATCTCCTTCCTTTATTCTCTTTTTAGCAATAAAGGAATATAGTTTTAAATATAGTCTAACGATAGGCATTTCGCATAATTCTCCAAATAAAATATCGGCAGATGGCGTTAAAATTTTATTACATTTCTCTATAATAAAACTGGAATTCGTGGAAATTAATAGGATCTTAATCGACGACGTCTAACTTATCGGCAGCTCTAAAGTTGAAGTTGTTATATCGTGCCTTTTCGTCATCTTTTGCTAACTTGGTTAAATCATGATTGACCTTTTCTATTGCATCTTTGAGGGCAGAAGATATGAGTTCTCTTTCATTGTCGGAGAGTGGAATATCTCCTCCCGCACCTAGAACAAGTTGAATTGCACCTTGATTCGCCTGATTAGGCATTCGTGTTCCCATTGTAATTTGATCAAGTCTTTCTCTTGGTATCTTCCCTGGACCAGTCCCAACCAATCTCTTTCTCAGCGCCTTTTCGACTAATTCACCGTTTACCGCTAGTTGCGTTCGATCATCGGGGAGGAGTCCACGAGGGATAAAACTCAACCTAAATTGAGAAGGATTCTCTTTTTCCATAAAGGCTTTTAAAATAGCTTGTTCATCAGCAACACTTAACTCTCGATCAGGGATAACGACACAATCATCTCCAGAACATGGAGTATCATATCTGATATTTCTTTGATCCAACACCTCTGCAACAGTTTTTTGAAAGTCTTCTTTTATAGCTTTAAATGTAGCCGTTATTTCTTCTTCACCATTTCTTAAAAGGGTAAGAGCTTCTTCTGAACTTACGTTTCGTTGCCTTGCGAGGTCTCTTGCTACTTGAATAAAGTTCTGTGCTCCCATGCCGGTAACATCTCCGGATAGTCCTCCAAATTCAGCATCTCTTAAGTTTGCGGTCTCTCTTTTTGCTATCCAAAGGCCAGGGGTTAGCCCATCTAAGTTGTTTCCGTATCTAATCATTTCTAACGCTTGATTTTCAGAAAGCTTAACACCTAATGAACTCTCTAATTGTGCTTGTAGTGCTCTCGCATTAACAATATCTCTGGCGTCACTAGAGTCAA
Organism: uncultured Oligoflexia bacterium; assembly: GCA_963922285.1. GTDB lineage: Bacteria > Bdellovibrionota > Bacteriovoracia > Bacteriovoracales > Bacteriovoracaceae > Halobacteriovorax_A. Next base: position 5,244 of record CAWUIU010000021.1, read on the forward strand.
TCTTTCGACCTCGAGCTGCATATTCTTGTATAACTTGGTCCACATCAGCACTTTTTGCAACATTAGACTTTCTCAATATTTCCATAACAGGTTGTGTGACAACACTCTCGCCTGAGTCACCTAAACTTTCAGTGTAACCAGCTTGATTTAGCGGGTGATCTTTATCAGCTAGTCTAGCACCTGTTGCCTTTATGTCATCAACATCTTGTTGAATTAAAGTTCTTGCTTCATCATAAGAAGTTAGTTGTGCTTTTTCACGATCTTCGTCTAAAACTCTCGATTTTTTAGAAGCATTTCCTGCTTGATCAGCAGTCTCTCCATATCCTCCTTGGAACCACCGACTAGGTGACTCACCGCTTGGAATTCCTTCAAGATTCTCTAACATCTCTGAAAATTCTTTGTTAGCACTTTCAAATACGGTGGCCATTTCATTTTCAAACTCTTTTGGTATCGGTGGGACTGGTGGAGGGTCTATATTAGACTTAAAAGCATAACGTATTGTTTTAAAATCAGAGTAAACTTCAAAATCAATTCCAGGATACTTATCTAAGAGAGCGTTCATCTTTCTAGATAAGATATCTTTGTGCATATTCGTAAGTGCTGTAACATAATCCTTATCACCAAGAGTGTCATTAAGTCTCTTCATGGCAGAGTTATCCATATCTAGATACATATCTGCATCATTTGCTTTTGCAGAGTCAATCCATTTTTGATTTAAGGTCTCATCAACCATATTGAAGTTAAGATAGCGAGAGATAACTTCTTGCTTATTCTTTGGTGGGTGTATCTGTCCCGTTTTTGAGCGAAATTCAGCTTTCTTTCTATTTACTCTTTTGTCATAGACTGCTTGCCAACGATCGGCATATTCTTTTGATCTTAGCTTTCCATTGATAAGTACTTTTTCTGAGGGGCTTAGATCGTTTGATCTTCTAAGATTATTCGCTGTCCTTGCTGTTTTTACACCTTTATCAATTCCCAAGATCGCAAGAGGGGCTAGACCATATGCTAGATTCTTCTCTGATGTAGCCTCTGTTGCCTCTTTTGCACCATTCATTCCTGATGATAATGCCGATCTTGCTCTTTGATAACGTCCTTCAGCGATTCCTACAGCAACTAGTTCTCCGCCAAGAGAAGCAGCTAAGCCACAAGTCAGGCCTAATGTTGCTCCACATGTTATTCCCGCTGCAACTATTGCGACTCCAAGACCGATGTCAGTCGTTAACTCATCTGTGTTATTGTCTTCTTTAAGAGATTGCATCATGTCACAGAGAATCTCGTTCTTTCCACTTTTATCAATGAAGTCATTGATGAGAGTTTTATTCTTTAAAAGACCAAGACGATTCCTGCCTTTTAAATGGCGTACTCTTTGAAAATCTCTTTCGACATCTTGTTTCATTTTCTCAAAAGCGTCACGGTACTTATCAAGAATTTCATTATGATGTTCTTTTCCTGTTAAATTTAAGTATGCGAGGATTGGATTTCTCTCAAGAATTTTAAAGTATTTATTCTGATATTTTTCACGAGTCTTTGTCGCTAGTTGTTGCTTTGCGTGCATATTCATTTTCTTCATTATAAATACACAATTTTGCTGAGTTTTACCCATAGCTGTTTGGTTTATAGTTTTATAGAGGTTGTCACCGATGCTTAGAATACATTGTGGATATTTCGCTTGGTTCTCTGCTAACCACTCCTGTCTGTGATCATGAACTTCGTCTTTAATCATTTCTTTGATCTCTGGAACTTCTGAATCGTCAATAGGTTTTAGATCTTCTGAGAACATCGAAGAAATTGTATGCTTAATATTTGTACGATAGCTCTTGTGCTTAATAACATTACTTCTACTTTGAATCGGTTTGTCTTTCAAAGCAAGGTATTGTCTCATTTTTATAAGATCTGTACGTGTGGATTCAATAATATCTTCGACAAGCTTTCCACAACGATTTGAGCTTTCATAATTAAAACATCTTGTTAATTTATCAAATTCTCGAGTTTTGTGATAGAGGTGTTCTTGAGTATATTTTTGCAGATCATCTAAGAGATGGTTCTTGTAAATTTCGCGTTGAATTTTCTTTGTCGATCCACTGAGGTTAGATAGAGAGTCCTCTTTTACAAATTGATCTTCATTACATCCGAGATAGTAAGTCGATGATCTAGCCTTTTCATAATCTTTACATATTGGAAAATCATAATTTTCATGAGAGCGCAAAGAGTATGGTGCTTTCTTTTTCATTGTGTTAAGAATGTTCATATCGGCATCGCTAAAAAGATTAGATGCCTCAGCGAAAAAGACTACAAAGAATAAGATAAATATTGAGCAATATGTACGACGTTTCACAATATCCTTTTCGGTGACTTCTTCCAATTTTCAACTATTTATCCCCATTATTTTTATTTGAACTTATTATCAGTAACTTATGAGTAAAGTTCATAAAAACCAGCGCCTTAGAATGTTGCCACTGAGACGCTTTTTATATATAAATGGAAATTCTGACAAAGGTTACCAATGACAAACAAAAAGCTTGATGTAATTAATTTAGTATTAAAAGAGGCCAAGGCCTATACTTCTCTAGACTTAATTGAGTCTTATATTTCCAAAGGAGAGTCTCTTGAGAATCTTCCTGTCCAACCTTTATATGTAACATTTAAAAACCTCCCAATCGAAGTTAAGTCTCATGCTCTTTCATTATTATCTAAAGAACAACGAACTATTTTCTATGATCTTGACCTTTGGCAAAGGGATATTCTTGACATCAATACCTTTAGTGTCTTAACTGAAACAGTTGCCAAGTCTCCTGATGAAGAAATTCGTTACGAATTTGCTCAAAGCTCAGAATTTGCACTTTTTATCAAGGGACGTTTCAATATATGGACCTTTGACGTAGAAGATCCACTCTATCCAGATCATGACTATTACTTTCTAACAGAAGACAACTTGTTACTTTTTGAATATGATGAAGAATGTGAAATTGTTGCAGAAGTGAAACAACTTGTGCGTGATTTATACTCAAAGCTTGGCGTAGAAGGAGCTTACCAGTATATCTTTAGTATTGTTTCTGAAGGTAATATGGATTTAACTGAAAGAGAATATCAAAAGAAAAAGGAGCGTTTAAGAGATTATGGCTTTGTTGACTATATGGATGCATTGCAAACACTTAACCTCTTTCCATCACGATCTCACATTGATCTCTTTATTAACAAAAAAGAAAAGCTTACGAGTGAAATCGATGGCTCATCTTTAAAGCAAACACTACATACTAATTCTCTTGTCGCCTTTGAAAATGAGACTTTTAATATCGTAGATGAACTTGCAAAAATTTCGGAGCAAAAGAGATTTGATTATCTCCACTTTAACTTCGTTCGTCTTTTAAATGCAAACTTTGAAAATGAGGGAGTGCTAAAAGATGGTCCACTTGCAATGACTAGAGTAGGTAAGATGGTTCGTAATAGTCTAGCTCTTGGAATTGACTACATTAAAAAACAAAGAGTTTTTGACTCAGAAGGACTTTTTGAGCATTTCGATTTCGTCGATGTGTTTAAAGTAGGAAATTCTCTTTTAGGTTTAATACAAAAGAAAGTTAAAAAGGAGCTCGCTTCTTTTGAAATGGATGAATACGATGATGACTTTCTTGGTAAGAGATTTGAACAATATCTAGATGGTCTCTTTGATTACGAAATAAAGGGGATTGATAAATCTGGTGATTATGAAGCTCTTGTTCGTGTTGAGCAACTTGAAAGACTAACTAATACAAGTGAACTTCTTTGTTCGATGTTGCCTTTTATTTCCGAACTTAAAAAGACTCTATCATCTCTCATTGAAGATGGACAAATATCTTCAACTTATTATTTAAATTACGATCTAGAATCAATCGATCTTGAGGCTATTCTTATTTCTCTCATCATCAACTTTCACAATGATCTTGAAAAAGAAGATCCATCCATTAAGATGGGAGTAACAATTAAAGAGTTCAAGGCCTTTGCTGAACTTTATATTAAAGATGAAAAATTATTAAAAATTGAGTTAAGTGATTTACTCTCTAAATTCGTAAATCAATTTGGATTAAATGAAGTTTATGGAATAGAAGAGTACCTTATGCTCATTTTAGACGACCAAGTTGGCGGTTATGATTACAGGTCTCTACAAGATGTCGAGTTCAAACATATAGGTGGCCCTATAATAATCAATAACTTAAACTAGTATTATACACTATTTCTAACAAATACTTATTTCTAGTAAAAATAATTACACGTCCTCGCGTTCTTGTCAGATTTTGTGCTATCAATTCATCAGGGACATAAAATATATGAGTTAAAGGGGAGAGAAAATGGCAAAAAGTTTATTTTTATCATTGTTACTTTTAGTAAGTACGATAACAATTGCTAAAGAGCATAAAATTTTAAAAATAACGAGCAATGGAGATCCAAGTTATTACTTCATGGGTATTATCATGGATGAAAGTAACGAGAATGCCATTGGTATGTATAAACATGAGATAGCTCAGAATGGAAAAGAGTATCGTTGGGACTATACCCTTGATCAACTATCACAAAAGAAAGGTGTTGTACTCGTTGAAAGAAGTGGTTGTGATGTTGTTAGAGTAAGATCTCTTCAGGTTGCTCCGGCTTCTGGTGGAACTCTCGAAATTATTGCGAAGAAGAATTGCCTTACGGGAAAAACTTTTACTAAAAACCTTGAAGTTACAAGAGTGAATGCTGATAAATTTGATGTTTATATGGGTGGTTCTTATACACAACATCTATTTTTTAAAGCCGGAACATTTGGTCTGAAAGACATTATTGCTAAGTAAATAACTTAAACAAACGAAGTTTTATATAAAGCACGCCCTCTTAATATAGTGAGACGGCGTGTTTTTTTATTTGTTGATGATTGAAAGAATTTCTTTTAAAAACTTTGGCTGATTCTTGTAGTTAAGAGTTGTCATATATATACCAGGACTCTTGAGTGCCGACATTTCTTGAATATGAAGATTGTCTGTCTTTTTTAGAACATGATCTGGAATAACTGCAATTCCAACTCCGTTTTTAACAAGATTAACGATCGAAGAAAGAGATTCGACAACGACAATGCTTTCACTTTTTTTCTTACTTAAGCGATAGAGGTTGTCTTGCTCCGAAAAAACAATCCAACGATAATCATGAAGTTTCTTCTTATTTACCTCTTCTTTGGAAATGAGTACGAGTTTTTCATCAAATAATTTTAGTGAGCTAACGAGTTCCGATTGAAAATTATCTGTTGAGAAAATTATATCATAACTACCTTGTTCAATTCCTTTCTGCAGCTCAGGCTGATCGGCAACATGAATTTGAAGATCGCGACTGAATTTCTTGTAATATTTTATAAGAATAGGGTTAAACCAAGTTTTCAAAAGGCCATTTAAAATCCCAATTTTTAAGGGACGGTTGTCTTCTCTTTGAAAGATATCACAACTCATGCGGTCAAAGTGCTCACAAGCAGCATAGAACTCTTTTCCTTTTACTGTCAGGAGGACTTTCTTACTTGATCTTATGATGAGTTCTTCTCCAACAGATTCTTCAAGAAGTTTAACTTGTCTTGAAACTGCTGATTGGGCAATTTTTAGGATTTCTGCTGCTTTTGAAAAGCTTAGATGTCTTGCTGTTAACATAAAAGCTTTTATATAACGGTATTCCATAGTTTACCTTTAGAAAGTATCTACTGCTTTAAACTTTCCCTCGGAGGAATAAGATCTTTATTCTTACGCCAAAACTTTCCTTGGAATTTTTTTTGATCAAAGTTTTTAACAACAAATCCTTCTTCATCATTTTGGAAATCTTGTTTGTAATCGATCTCTGTTTCACCAAGGTAAAAAGCAGTAAATGGGTCGACAATAACTTCTATCTTGTCGTCATTTTCGATTTTAATATTAATATCTTCATGATGTAAGTCAGCGAAGCCTATTGAATATTTAAATCCGTCGCATCCTTTTCCAGAAATTAAAACTCTCAGGTACTTTCCTTTGAGTGTGAAGTCATTTTCATGGATAAGTGCTAATTGTTTTAAAGCATTATCAGTAAAAGAAATTCTAGGCATTTCAAACCTATCATTAGTTACATCAATCATTTTGTAAGCTCTTTGAAAAAGGTGTTTTGCGTGTTAGTGTTTGCCTATCAGTACCTTCTTTTTGGGTAGAATTTCAAGTCATTTTTAGGATAAAAAATGGATATTTTATATAAATTAAGCACACCTGAACCTCAGACACACATGGCCAATGTACGACTCATTGCTAGAAAAGAAAAAGATCAGTTTATCGACGTTTTCATGCCTAGTTGGTCTCCTGGTTCTTACTTTATGCGTGAATATGCTAGAAACGTTAAATTTCTACAGGCCTTGGACAAGAATGGTAATCGTCTTGTTCTTAAAAAGGTAGATAAAGGAACTTGGAGAATATTTTTTAATGATAAGATGGATGTGGGAGATGAGTTCGAGATTAAATATGAAACTTATTGCCATGATTTAACAGTAAGAACTTCTCATATTGATATGTCACATGCATTTATCCATGGCCCAAGTGTTTTTCTCGGTGTTCTCAATAAAGATATCAAACCAACTCTTGAAATTGATATACATCCGATGTGGACAAAAATATCGACTGGATTAAAAGATATTTCAAAAGTACGAGATCACTTTATCTATGAAGCAGATAATTATGATGAATTTATTGATTGTCCTATTGAGATAGGATGTCATGAAACTGATGGCTTTATGATTGATGGTATTCCACATGAGCTTGCTACCTATGGAAGTTATATTGGAGACAAAAAGAAGTTTAAAAAAGATATAAAACTAATTACAGAACATATTGTCCAAATGATGGGGGGAGTACCTTATAAACGCTACATTTATATGAGTCACTTAGCGCCTCATCTCTTTGGCGGCTTAGAGCATGGCAATTCAACAGTGTTGCAATATGACTCTTTTTCAATGAATGATGAAAAAGGTTATCGTGGTTGGCTTGAACTCGTTGCACATGAATTCTTTCATACCTGGAATGTAAAAAGAATTCGCCCTAAAGTGCTAGGTCCTTTTGACTACACAAGAGAAGCTCTCACTAGAATGCATTGGCTAACAGAAGGGTTAACAAGCTTTGTTGATCAACAAGTTGTTTATCGTTGTGGTCTATCAAAGTTAGAGGACTATCTTGATAGTTTAAAAGATAATATCAATCGATATCTACAGACTCCTGGTAGGAAATATCAATCTCTAGAAGACAGCTCTTTTGATGCTTGGATTAAATTGTATCATGGAGGAGAGTATCATAATAACTCTTCAATTAGTTACTACTTAAAAGGTGGACTGGTCTTCTTAGTAATACACCTTATGTTGAAAGAGCAAAATAAAACTTTGTTAAGTTTCATTCACGCTCTTTGGAATGACTATCAACAAAGACCGGATGTTGGTTTAACTAAAGATGAAGTGATTAAAATTTTTGAATCAGTATCAGATAAGCCTACTTCAGAACAATTCTCTTATATGATGGAATCAATTGATGAAATTGATTTTGAAACGATACTTTCTAAGCATGGAGTAAAGTTTGAATATGAGGAACAAATACTTGAGCTTGGCTTTACTCCAGAATTTAAAAATGGTTCTGTAAAAGTAAAGAGTGTTAGAGAAGATGGCGCTGCTTATAAGTTTGGTCTCAATGCTGGTGATGAAATCGTCGCAATCAATGATATGAAGTATTCTGAATCTGTTCATAAGAATCTTTCTAAGATTTTAAATGAAAATGAAAACTATACTTTAACTGTTTTTAGAGCAAATTATTTACATACAATATCTATTCAGCCATTGAAGTCATTAAAGCTAATCAAAAAGATTGAAATAGTTGATAGGGATGTTGCCGAGAATTCATTTAAAATTTAAACCCATGCAATAGCTATTTTTATATTTTTATTAGAAATGTTTTTAGAGTAAAACTCGAAGCTGCCTTTAAAGTTGAAACACTTAAAACTTTCTTCATCTATTGCTATATCTTTTAGCACTAAAACTTTGTCTCCTTTGTATAAAGGAGAAATAGCTTTGAAGATAGCTTCTTTGGCCATCCAAACTTCTAATTTCGTTAATTTTTCCGTATCATTTTCATTGATATAGAATTTTTCGATTCCTGGCTTAACTAATCGTGATTCCCATTCGATATCAACTCCAATCGATTGATAATTAGGACAGTTAGATAGGAGAGCGCAAGATATGTCCTTAGTATGACTGAGGGAAACCTTATAATCGGGAAAATTCGTTAAGTGTAAGTGTCTAGAAATTTGTAAATCATCAAAATTAGGATTACTTGTAATATTTTTAAGAGAATTAAACAAGGCCACTCTCGATAATTTAGAATAAACGTTCTTGAACTCTGGGAAATTGCGCGGCACATCGTCCCCTGTAGAGATTTCAAAAATGAAGTTTTTAGTCTTGTCTAATTGCATTAAAATTGCCATATTAACTTATTATTCATTTATTGGAGTATTTATACCATGTTGCCACACGATTTTATAGAGCTCGTTGTAAAAGTTATTTTTGTACTTTCTGCTGCATTTGTCCTTTGCCTTTCTAAAGTTAGGGCTCAAGATATAAATTATTCACCAGTCGAGATAAGTTTTTCTACTAAAATTCATAAGTAAAACTAATTTTTTTCCTATTTTAGGTATCTTAATATAGACACATAAATTTAATTTTTTATATAATCTCCTTGTCACATTTCAAACTCAAGGAGATAGAGTAATGAACCCAACCACTCGCACCGACTCGTGTAAAAACCTAGCTATTAATAGACCGAGAAGAGAATTCGACCGTCCTGTCGACTCATCTGGTAATTTTCAAAGAGTCACTGATTATTATGGTCAAAACGCATTTCACTTTAAAACAGCCGCCGGAATACCTGCTTCAGTAAGAGAAGAGCTACAAAAAGCGGTAACAACAGGTGAGCGCATATCTAAGGAACATGCCGATGTTGTGGCTAAGGCCGTCACTGAATGGGCTATTTCTAAAGGAGCCACTCACTTTTGTCATTGGTTTCAGCCATTAACAGGCTCTACAGCTGAAAAACATGATGCATTTTTAGATTTTGCTAACGGGGAAACTCCAATTGAAAACCTTTCTGCAACATACCTTATGCAGGGAGAGCCAGATGCTTCCTCTTTTCCTAATGGTGGATCAAGAAGTACTTTTGAGGCAAGAGGATATACGGCATGGGATTTAACATCTCCGATGTTTCTAAAGGAAGGATCTAATGGAACGACACTTTGTATTCCTACAGCATTCGTATCTTATCACGGTGAAGCTCTCGATATCAAAACACCTCTTTTAAGATCTGTTTCTAAATTAGGAGAAAATGCTAAGAAATTCATGGAACTTGTTGGTGAAAAAGGTGTTAATCGTGTAACTGTTACTTGTGGAGCAGAACAAGAGTATTTCTTAATCGATAAGAATTTTTACTATAATAGACCTGATCTTGTGATGACTGGACGAACTCTCTTTGGTGCGCCTTCAACGAGAAACCAGCAATTAGATGATCATTATTTTGGTGCCATTCCAGAGCGTGTCTTAAATTTTATGGAAGAGCTTGATATGGAGTTACATAAAGTAGGGATTCCGGCTAAAACAAGACATAACGAAGTTGCTCCAGGGCAGTTTGAAATTGCGCAAATCTTTAGAGATGCGAATGTTTCCGCTGATAATAATCAACTTGTAATGGCAACGATCAAAGATGTAGCCAATCGACATAATTTTGTCGCACTTTTACATGAAAAACCTTTTGCTGGCGTAAATGGTTCAGGAAAGCATTTAAACTGGTCGATGGCAACTGATACTGGTGTGAACTTACTTGAGCCTGGAAAAGAGTTACATCAAAACGCACGTTTTCTTGCTGTAGTAGCAATCGTTATAGAAGCTGTTCATAGACATGCAAAAGCACTAAGAATGGCAATTTCATCACAAGGAAATGACCACAGACTAGGTGCCAATGAAGCTCCTCCTAGTATTATTTCAGTGTTTACAGGATCGACGATTGAGTCAGTACTTGAAGCGATTAAAGATGGAAAAGAATTTACACCTGAAGGAGAGATAACTCTTGATATTGGTGCTAATCAGTTAGCAAGTCTAAATAAAGATAATACTGATCGAAATAGAACTTCACCATTTGCATTTACTGGTAATAAGTTCGAGTTTAGAGCCGTTGGATCAACTCATGCTATCGGTCTGCCTCTTAGTATTTTAAATGCTGCAGTTAGTGATGTCTTTGAAGATGCAAACACTTATTTAAAAACTGAATTAGATGGTGGAAAGTCGATCGACAAAGCTTTAATGGGATTAGTTGAAAAGTATATGAAATCATCTTGGAACGTCGTTTTTAATGGTGATGGATATTCACAAGAGTGGGTTAAAGAAGCTGAAAAAAGAGGTTTACCAAATCTTAAAACCACTGCAGATGCTCTACCTGTTCTAAGTGATAAAGAAGTAACAAATTTTCTGACAAGACAAGGAATTTATCGTGAATCAGAACTTGAAACACGTTTTAATGTAATGCTTGAAAGATATATCACACTCAGAGAAATTGAGTTCACTAGTTTAGATGACCTAATTCATCGTCATGTTGTTCCTAGTGCTATTCAATACAAAACTGAAATTGCAAAAGTTATCAAAGACCAGAAAGAGCTAAAGATTGATTCTCGCGTTGAAGAAGATCTATTCAAAAAAGTTAATATGGCACTTGAGTCTGTATATGAAGATAGTCGAAACCTTCGTAATGGACTTGAGTCATTACCTGAAGATGAAGTCTTAAAGGCAAAAAAAATAGCCGACGAATTAATGCCACTAAGTGAAAAAATTGCTAATCAATGTGGTACAATCGAAAGCCTTCTTCCTGATAGACTTTGGTCTCTACCAACATATTTTGATATGCTATTTTTAAGATAAATATTTAAGGCCTCTTATGAGGCCTTTTTTAATTTCTTATAAAAAAAGCTCTTAGAACTGCTCGACAATCTCTTATTGTTAGTGATGGACTCTTCTTATACCAATCCTTGTTTCTAAAAAGAGATCCGTTTAAATGATATCCCTTTTGTGCACTAATTAATAAGTTGAAAGCTTCAAGGTTTTCTCGAAGAAAGATTTTTAGCTCTTTAGTTGCTCCATTAGAAACACCTGAATCAGTTAAAACAATGGATTGTGTAATTAATTGATAATGATATGTATCTTTAACAAGTTGAAAGAAATCATCATTTAGAGCTGAGACAGTGCTGTCTTTCAGTTTTTGTATTTCTATAACTGCATCGTTTAAGCTTACACCAGATCTTATGGCCTTTCTTATTAATGATTGCCTTTCTACATCGAACTCAAGAAAAATTCCTATATAGTAAGGTCTTGAAAATCTAATTCCAAAAGAAGCACTGTTAATCTCTGCATGAAATAACTCAAGTGATTCCTCTAAAACATCTCTTTGTGCACTATTTATATTGTAATCTCTCATATACTGATCAAGATATAAATGGACTCCATATGAACCATATTCCCTAGTGAGAGTCGATCTAGCAAATCCATTATCAATTATATGATATGCTAGTTTCTCTGTTGATTCAGGATTAGATAAGACTCTTATTATTTCTTTAAAGTCGCTACTTCTAATCATAGTTTCAAGATCTAGATTTGGATATTTCTTCATTACTGGTATGATGTTATTATAGAAATAATCTAAGTCATTAAGAGTAGAGTTACCGAATAAGAAATTGTCAGCGTTCGCCATTATAGTTAAGTATCTTATATAAATTCTTAATAATTTATTATCTGTTTCACTAGACATTTTACTTATGATATTATTCATTATCCTAATTCTATCTTTATTGACGATTGAAGGAGCGCTCTTGTTTAGAAAATCGAGATATACGGCACTCGCTTGATTTAAGCTCGGTATTTCTATGTCATGTTTTTTTTCCATTTGTGTTACAAAGTTTTTAAAGATCTGAATCGTATTATTTATATTTTTAATGTCTTCAACCTTATAACCTTGCATTAATAGAGCTCTTGTTTGCTCACTTAATACGGGATCATTTCTTTTGAGAATTTTTAAAAGAACACTTGCTTCAGATGAACTTATTTGAATTTCATTCTTAGCGATCATTTTATTTATTTCTTTCAAAAGATTCTTGTTACTACCTGAAGTGTATCTTAGGATCTTAAATATATTATCATTTGGTATTTCGCCTTGTTCTAAAAGAGTAGATAAGAATTCATTAACTTCTATACCAATGTACCAAGGGCCATTCTTATACAAATCAACTAAATTTCTAAAGTATGCTTTTATCTCATCTGTACTATATCGATTGCTATTAGGATTTAAATATAGATCAGTATTTAAAATTCTAGCGAGGTTACGAATTTGTTGGCGCTCACTATCTTCTAGGTTGATAAAGGATTCAATGATTGAGTCTTCTGCTTTAAATCCATATTTTTGACTTATGTTTATATATGAAAGGATAAAGTGTCTGTCATGAAAATAGCTTAAATCTTTTTCTAAGTATTTTTCATAAGTACTTCTTAAGCTTTTAGGAAGAGGAGCATAACTAACGAGATATTGTAATTGTGCTTGAGTTTTAATTTTAGGTAATTGTGCAGTAACGTAGTTAAATTGTTCATCACTAAAACCCTCAAATGAGAAGGATAGAAAGTCTTCCATTGCGTAGAGTAAACTTCTATTCCATGTTCGATCTCTTTTTTTTGTTCCAACTATTTCAAATGTTGCATTAACAACTTTAATGCGTTTTTCTTTTAATGCTTCAAAATAATATTGGCGAAAAGTATCGTTTTCAATATCAAAGTCATCACTTATAATTACTTGAATTGCTTGCTTTACTTGATCATCATTAAAGTCATAAAATATATTGTTCCACTTTTCATACTTAACTAAGTCACTATCTTGAGTCATTGAGAGCATAACTTTAAGAATATCTGCTCTAAAGATACCTCGTTCAAAAGCATCCTCGAATAGTCTAACTTGTGAATCAAATTCAATTCGCTCAATTAATTTATATATTTCAGCTTTTTTATCTGGATTTACTTCACCACTTCGTAGTAATTGATTACTTAATGTTTTATGTACTTGTTCCAAATACTCTTTATCGGTAATAAGTGAGCTAGGTTTTCTAGACTTATTAATAAAAGAACAACTAGCAAGAATGAACATTGTTAAAATAATTGCATAACGCATAATAAACTCCATTTCGATATAGTAACATTTCGGAATGAATCAGCTAAACATGATAAATTTATTCAAAAGATTATGCTTTATCATCTTAGGCGGGCATTTCT
>CAWUIU010000022.1:0-18548 GCA_963922285.1 uncultured Oligoflexia bacterium
ACTGATATGATCTTGATGTCTAATTCATCCAAGTGTGAAGGACTAGTAGGTGAGGGTAGTGAATAGCCGCAAACCTCTGCGCCCATCTCTTTTAACCAAAGGCACATCCAAGAGCCTTTAAAACCGGTATGACCAGTTACTAAAACTCTTTTGCCCCTATAGACACCATCAAAAAGTGAAAGATCTACCAAGTTTTCCACTGAGCCTCTCCACTCTCCCACATTTTACTTAAATTCTTTTTATCATTGAGTGTATCCATACACTTCCAAAAACCTTCATGCTTGTAACAATTCATCTTCTTATTAATTGCTAATTTTTCAAGAGGCTTTTTTTCAAATACAGCATCATCACCATCTTCAATATAGTCAAACACTTCAGGTTCACACACAAAGAAACCACCATTAATCCAACCACCTTCTCCTTTTGGCTTCTCCTTAAATTCAGAAAGATTTCCTTCCTCATCAAAAGCAAGAGCACCAAAACGACCAGTTGGTTGAACAGCTGTCATCGTACAGAGCTTTCCTGACTCCTTATGAAATTTCATAAGTTCCTTTAAATCTACATTTGATACACCATCACCGTAAGTTAATAGAAATGGCTCATCTCCAACAATCTCCCTAGCTTTTTTAATTCTTCCGCCAGTCATTGTATGAAGACCAGTATCTAATAAAGTGACTTTCCAAGGCTCAACTTTACTACCGATTGTTTCCATCGTGTTATTTGCCAAGTCAAAAGTAACTGAACTTTGCGAGATATAGTAATTTGCAAAGTATTCTTTAATATAACTTCCCATATATCCACAAAGGATAACAAATTCATTATGTCCGTATTGAGAATAGTGTTTCATGATGTGCCAAAGAATTGGCTTATCACCAATTTCAACCATTGGCTTAGGTCTAAGGCCAGTCTCTTCACTTAGTCTTGTTCCAAAACCACCTGCTAAAATTAAAACTTTCATTATTTCTCCACTATCTTAATTTTTCTCTTAACTTACTTGCAATATATTTTAAATGAGACTCATCTAATCCAGGCCAGATTCCAACCCAAAATGTATTCTTCATTACAAAGTCAGTATTAGTTAATTCACCAACGACTCGATAATTAGCACCTTGATAAAGCGGCTGTTTAACGAGATTACCTGCAAATAATTGTCTCGTACCTATTTTATTTTCTTCAAGAAACTCAACTAATTCTTGCTTAGAGACCTTTGAGTTTTCTTTTACTGAAATCATAAAGCCAAACCAACTTGCCTCACAACCCTCAGTTGCTCTAGGTAAAATCAGAACATCTTCTAAATCTTTAATTTCATTTACTAGAAAATCAAAGTTACTATTTCTCTTTGTAATAAAGCTATTTAATTTCTTTAGTTGAGAAAGACCAACAGCAGCCTGCATGTCAGTAACCTTTAAATTATATCCAATATGCGAATAAACGTACTTGTGATCATAGCCTTTAGGAAGATCTCCTAATTGCCAGCCAAATCTCTTGCGGCAAGTATCATCCTTTCCAGGAGGACACCAACAATCTCTTCCCCAATCTCTAAAGGACTCTGCAATCTTTTTTAATTTCTTATTATTCGTTAGAACGGCACCACCTTCACCCATTGTCATATGATGAGCTGGATAAAATGATATCGTTGCGAAATCACCATAAGTACCACACATCTTTCCATCAAATCTTGCACCTGTAGCATCACAACAGTCTTCAATTAACCAAAGATTGTGTTTATCACAAAAGTCCCTTACTGCTTTAACATCAAACATATTTCCCAGCGTATGGGCCATCATTACAGCTTTTGTTTTTTCACTGACAGCACTTTCCATTAACGAAATATCAACTTCATAAGTCCCAAGCTCAATATCAACAAATACTGGTACACAGCCATTTTGTAGAATAGGATTTACTGTTGTAGGAAATCCAGCAGCAACAGTGATGACTTCATCACCAGGCTTTATTGCTCGATCGCCAAGCTGTGGTGAAGTTAAAGCTGAAAAAGCAACTAAGTTTGCAGAAGAACCAGAGTTTACTAAAAGACAATGAGCCTGTTCCATATATGATGCAAACTCTCTTTCAAATTGCTCATGGTAGCGACCTGCTGTTAGCCACATATCCAGAGATGCATCAATCAAGTTTTCCATATCATCTTCATCCATCACTTTACCTGAAGGTGGGATATAACTTTCTCCAGCAATGATCTTTTTCTTTTCTAATTCTTTTTTAAAATACTCTCTTGAGAGCTTTAATATTTCTTCACGCATTTTACTTACCTATATAAATACTTTTTGCTTCTTACTTATAGCCTGACTAACAGTATAAATGAACATAATTACAAACATATTTTCCCCATCTGTTATCGTGTTTTGGAAAAGTCCAGAAAACAAGAAAGAGACAAGAAATGGAATTAATATAATTGTAAAATCATCTTTTCTAGCCCAAACTTCTCGCCACCAATAGGTCAAAAACGCTAAGAGTGACAAGAAAGCAAATATTCCTGAGCCAGCTAAAATCTCAAGATAATTATTATGAGCATGACCTCCAAAGTCAGCATAATCAATTCCATGCCTTCTTTTAATTTCAAAAGAATTCTTTTCAA
Organism: uncultured Oligoflexia bacterium; assembly: GCA_963922285.1. Taxonomy (GTDB): domain Bacteria; phylum Bdellovibrionota; class Bacteriovoracia; order Bacteriovoracales; family Bacteriovoracaceae; genus Halobacteriovorax_A. Next base: position 2,594 of record CAWUIU010000022.1, read on the forward strand.
AGTTACGATAACCCCAACCAGTTAAAGGCTTTTCCTTAAAAGCTTCCCAAACTGTTTCGTATATCGATATTCTAATTAGATTAGACTTATTTTGAGCACTTAATAAGAAACGATTATTACCAAATGATTTATTTCCATTACTAATACTAAAGACAATCGCAGTTAGCCCTATAACGAGCACTATTCCAGCAGCCATTGCAATTTTAAATAATTTCTTCTTTGTAATAATAAAGAGAAAAGGAATTGAAACAATAAATGCCAGTAGGGCTCCTCTTGTATATGAGAAATACATTCCCAAGTAACAAGTGATCATCGCAATAACAAAGAGTTTCTTATTTACAATTTGATCTAATTTACCCCAAAAGTTTACGGCGAGACTAGTTACAAGAATGACAATGTATTCGATACCATAACCATATGTGATCGCCATTCCATACATTCCAGCTGCTCTTGCTCCATCAGATGAACCCTTCCATCTTAAATAGTGAAAGCCATCAAATAAGGCATGTATTCCAGCAATATTACCGATTGCTATAAGAACAAGAAAAAAATTGAACATAGTCTTGGCTTGTTTTCTCTCAAACACTTTAAAAAGATTACGATAAGGAAAAACCGCTAACAAGCCGAGCAAGAAATATTTAACTTTTGATGCTTGCTTAAACTTATTATCAATATCCGGTGCAAGAATTACTGAGACAATACAAAAGAAAATCATTAAGCCCAAAAAGATCATACTTTTTGAAAATTCAATCTTTTCACCATTTTTATAAAGTAGGTACAAAGATAGGAAAATAGGAATGAAAATTAAGATATGACTTAGAGCACTCGCACTTAATGATACAAAAGAAAAAAGTACAATACACCAAATCGACGCCAAAGTTAGGCGATCAGAAAAAACACTCATTTTCATACTATGTCCTTAAAATTATGAATATTAAAAGTTATCAATACTCATGAACTATGGCTTTACATAGAGCGACATCGAACTGTAAAATCCTGAAGATGAAAAATAAATCCTCTTTAAATTTTATCAGCTATCTCGCTGAGTTTTTGGACATTGCTGGAGTCATTACAATCTCCTTTATTGTTCACCAAATTTATCTTGAGGGAATTGGCGTATCCAGAGAATATCTACTCTCTTTTATTTTAACTGCTTTTCTAATTTTATTTATCTTCCCAAATTTTGGAATCTATAAGTCTTGGCGCGGTAGAAGCAAGCTAGAGAGGGCAAGGTCAATAACAGTAGCCTTCGCTGCCGTCATCTTGACACTAATAGTAATCTCAACGATGTTAAAGCTCACTGTTTATTATTCAAGAGTTTGGTTCTACTCTTCTTCAATAATTTCAGTACTCTATTTAATCTTTTATCGTAATTTATTGGATATTGCCCTTAACATTGCCAGAAGGTCTGGTTGGAACCATAAAAATATCATCGTCTTTGGCGCTGGGGTGTTAGGAACTACTGTTGCAAATAGAATTACCGATGAAGACTGGACGGGATTTCAAATCAAAGCATTCTTTGATGATGATGAAAACAAAACTGGAAGTAATATTAATAATATACCAGTTCTTAACTCCAAAGATATTTCGCAATATATCGAAGATAACGATGTAGTAGAACTTTGGATAACTCTTCCTCTACGCAACGAAGCAAGAGTAAAAGAACTCCTTCATGAGCTAAGACATTTAACTATCTCCATTAAATACATCCCAGATATTTTTGGCTTCAATCTATTAAACCAAGAAGTTTCCGAAATAGCCGGTGTACCAATTCTGCAACTTAATGGAACGCCTATTCAGGGTATGAATAGAGTACTAAAAGAAGTTGAAGACAAGGTTTTTTCCTTTTTCATTTTACTGCTCGTAAGTCCAATCATGCTCATTATAGCAATTGCTATTAAACTTGAATCAAAAGGCCCAATCCTTTTTAAGCAAAGGAGACATGGTTGGAACGGAGATGAGATTAAAGTTTATAAGTTCAGAAGCATGCGTGTTCACAATGAAGATGATGGAAAAGTTACTCAAGCAACAAAGAACGACAATAGAGTAACAAAAGTTGGTAAATTCATTAGAAAAACCAGCCTTGATGAACTTCCACAATTTTTCAATGTCATTCAGGGTCGAATGTCGATCGTTGGACCAAGGCCTCACGCCCTTGCACACAATGAAGAGTTTAAAGATAGGGTCAATTACTACATGCAACGTCACAAAGTGAAGCCAGGTATTACCGGCTGGGCTCAGGTCAATGGGCTTAGGGGCGAGACTGATACAGTCGAAAAAATGGCCAGACGCGTTGAATACGACCTCTTCTATATTGAAAATTGGTCTCTTTGGTTCGATATTAGAATAATATTCATGACAATTCTTACAGGATTCACAGACAAAAACGCCTACTAACGACACAGTGCGCCTCGTTAATATTCTAACATATGCTAAAAATCCTTAAATGCCTTTAATAATGGGTTTTTCTTTGCTCAGGTAGCATCATTTTATTGATTAACAATAAGAAATTCCATAGAATACCCGTAATTTTATTTTTAAATTTGGGAAGAGTGTTTGACTAAAATTGATTCAATTTTGCGTAAGCTAATTTCTGCGCTAAAACCGTGGCAAAAAACTTACGTAGTATTTTTAGCAGATTTTTTAATAGCAGCAATTGCTATCTATGCATCTTTTTATATTCGCATTGGTAGTTTTGATTTTGTTGCCTTTTCTAAGAGCTCTTTTCACATCTCAATTTTACTAATGATTGCTGTCCAATCAGTTTCATTTTACAAAATGGGTCTCTATAAAGGTATTTGGCGTTATTCAAGTACGCCTGATCTCTTAAGACTAATCAAAGGTGTTACGCTTGCAGTTATTCTTTCATTCATCTGTTCATTCTTTTACAACAGACTAGATGATGTTTATCGAACAGTTTTCTTTATCGACTGGTTACTGCTTATCGTACTTCTTGGTGGTATTCGTTTTGCTTATCGTATGTGGAGAGATCAATTTGCAAAATCTACAGCACGAAATAGAGGTGACAAGGTCATCATCGTTGGTGCAGGGGACGGTGGAGAGAAGCTATTTCGAGAAATGAAGAATTCTCCTAATTTTGATGTAAGCGTTGTAGCCTTTATTGATGATGACTTAGGAAAAAGAAACAAGTCACTTCATGGTATTCCTATCATGGGAGGTATATCGGATATTTCACAAGTAGTAGAACAAACTCAGGCCAATAATATTTTCATTGCTATTCCATCTGCAACAGACAAACAGTTTCGAAGAATTATTAAAGAGTGTGAAAATACAAAATTAGAAATTAAAACACTTCCTAATATGAAGGATATTCTTAACAAGAGTGAAGACTCTGTTAAGCTTCGTGATGTTCGTCCAGAAGATTTACTAGGTAGAGAAGAAGTACAGCTCGATAAAGAAACTCTTGGTTCTATGATTGCCAGTAAGACAATCCTCGTAACTGGAGCAGGTGGCTCGATTGGAAGTGAACTTTGTCGCCAAATAGCAAACTTCGAACCAAAGCAGCTGATATTATTTGAAGTAACTGAGTTCTTTCTCTACAGTCTAGAGATGCAACTCACAACTATGTTTCCACACTTAGATGTTGTTTCAATAATTGGTGATGTAAGAAACGTAGCAAGAGTAGAACAAATCTTTCAGGACTATAGGCCTAACGTAGTCTTTCATGCGGCAGCCTATAAACATGTCCCAATGATGGAAAAGAATCCTCAAGAAGCAATAAATACAAATATTCACGGAACGAAAATTGTTGCTGAAGCTGCGAACAAGTATCAAGCAGATCGCTTTGTTCTTATTTCTACTGATAAAGCTGTAAACCCTACAAATATTATGGGAACAACTAAGCGTGTTGCAGAAATGGTTGTTCAATCTATTCAAAACATAAGTAATCATACGAAGTTTATGGTTGTACGTTTTGGAAATGTTTTAGGAAGCAGTGGAAGTGTTATCCCATTATTTAAAAAACAGATTAAAGAGGGTGGACCAGTAACTGTAACCCATCCTGAAATCACAAGATACTTTATGTCGATCCCAGAAGCTGCTCAACTTGTTATCCAAGCTGGCTCAATCGGCAAAGGTGGAGAAATATTTGTTCTTGAGATGGGTGAACCATTTAAGATTTCAATTCTCGCAAAACAACTAATTACATTAGCTGGATTAAGAGTTGGGGATGACATTGAAATTAAATATACAGGACTAAGACCTGGAGAAAAGCTTTACGAAGAACTTCTTGCTGATCAAGAGTCAACTCTTCCAACAAGTCACCCTAAAGTAAGAATAGCAAAAGCGCGATCAGTTAATCCAAACTTCTGTGACTATCTTACAAAAATTAATCAGATTAAAAAGGAAGACAGCCTGGAACAAATTGTAAGTCTCTTACAAGAAGCTGTTCCAGAGTTTACACATCATGCTAATTAGCAAATATAAGACGCTTCTATTGTCTATAATAGTATTTGTCTATACGATAATATATTCAATACTGTGCCATTCGCAAAATGGAATCGTTGCCAACAGCTCAACTGTTGTTTTTATTTGTCTAAACTTCATCGCAATTTTCTTGTTAAGTAAGTCTTCTATTTCTTTTCGTACAATACTTTCGATAAACTCGGCACTCTATCTTGGCATTGGTTTAGGACACTATCTATTTAACGCGCCAGAGACTTCGATTTGGATGACCGATTCTCTTAGAACTCATATTCCTCGATCTCTTCACTTTATGGACTTTTACACTGGAGCCAAGAAACACCTTTTTTCTGGATTAATCATTTACCCAGGAAGTGTGACTCACGCGTTTTTTGGTTTCATCTTTATGATTTTTGGAAAAAGTGTTTACTCGACACTTCTTGGAATATATCTCATCAAGTCTGCTACAATCTTTATAACTTACAAAGTTTTACTAGAGTTATTCGATAACCGTAGAGCAGCTATTGGCGCGCTTGCTTACACAATCTTGCCTACTATAATGTTTTACACTGTTGCTTTTTATAAAGAAGCTACTGTTCAACTTCTTTTCTCTCTGATTCTTTACCTTGCAATCCTAATTAAGAACAAAATGAAATACTCATTAGCGCCTATATTAGCACTTGTACTCATTCTCCTAGCTCGTGAACGATTTTACATAGCTGCTATCTGTATTCCATATTTGTTTCTCGAATTTTTAACAATGAAAAATATTTCAAAGCTAGTGAAGGGAATTTCAGCCATAGCCATCTCTATCGCTGTTATATATATTGCCAAGGCACAAGAAGTGGCCATAAGTAGTGACCCGACGATGTTCTTTGAGAGACTAAAAGAGCTTAGAGAGTCCTATAAGAATCTTCCACATGTTAATCAGATTAATTATAGTCTTCCTTATCCACTAGCTTTCATTAAATTACTCTATTCTCCATATATGACATTCAATAAGTTTGATCATTATCATTCATACAGCCTATTACTTATTTGGGGATCATTCTTTAATCAAATAATTATCATTATTGGATCAATTGGTTTTTTCAAAGCTATACGTGATAAAAAATGGGATCTTATTAGAATCTCGACGCCATTACTTATACTTCTCACATTTGCAGCTTATATTAGTCCATATAGTGCTCGTCTAAGAGATAGTACATATTTAGTAATTATAATATTTGCTATTTATCTAATGAGAAATATTCTTAGAAAAAAGAACGCTGAAGAAAGTTAAAAAGATTATTTTTATATCAAAAAATAAGCTTTTGTTTTTTAAATAATAGGTATCAAGTTCAACCTTAGCTGGAATTGAAATTTCATCACGACCATTTATTTGTGCCCAACCAGTTACTCCTGGCAGGATAGTATGAACTCTATTGTTTGTTCTCAACTCAATTAAATCATCTTGATTATATAGAGCAGGCCTAGGCCCAACAAACGACATATCTCCCTTTAAAACAGAATAAAGCTGAGGTATCTCATCGAGGCTGGTCTTTCTTAGAACCTTTCCAATTGGTGTTATGTGAGATTGTGAGTCCTTAAGAAGATGGGTTGCCACCTCAGGAGTATCAATATACATCGATCGAAACTTTGGCATATCAAAAAGCTCATTATTCTTTCCAACACGCTTCGTCCAAAAGATAGCAGGACCTTTTGATGTTAATCTTACAAGAATAGTAATGATTAGAAATGGTAAAATTAATATTGAGCTAGCAATTAAGGCTAATATAATATCAAAAATTCTCTTCAAGTTTCTTCCTAATGATATAATGCAATAGTTTGTGTATTCACAATTTCAGCAGATAATTTACTTAAAACTAATTCTCTACTATTTTCACCCATTTTCTTTCTTAAGTCATCATTCTCGATAAGTTCTTGCAACTTTTCAGCAAGAATCTCAACATTTTTAACTGGAACTTGAAACCCGTTATAATTATCATGACAAATCTCTTTGCAACCAGGAGCATCTGTTGAAAGAATTGGCAATGACATAGAAGCGGCTTCAATAAGAGCCTTTGGTACACCTTCACGATACGAAGGTAAACAAGCAATATCTGTATTATTAAATACTTTTACCATGTCAGTCTGCCATCCAATCCAATCAACAAACTCTAATTTATTCCATTCTTCTAAATCACTTTCCGGAATAGAGTTTGGATTACTTGGATCTGAAGTGCCAGCTAATTCAATAATAAACTTTCTTGAACTCTTGCTATGAACTATTTTCGCAGCCTCGATTAATTCAACAACACCTTTATCTGAAAGCATACGAGAAGGAAGGGTAATTTTTATTTCTTCGCTTTCTCTTTGTGAAGTTTTCTTATACTTTTCTACATTAACGCCTGAGCCCAATATAATAACGGCCTTATCTTTACGTACAATTTTAAGCTTTGAAAATAAGTCTAGATCATCAGGATTTTGAAATATCACTTTCACCCTTTTAAATGAAAGAGCAACTCGATATAGTGCTGATACAAATTTTCTTAGTAATTTCTTTCTCTCTGAGTCAATGTATACGTAACCCAGGCCTGTAATTGCATTAACGATAGTTTTACAACCAGAAAAGACAGCAGCATAAGTCCCATAAATTACTGGCTTTATTGCTACATTATGAACAACGTCAGGCTTAATCTCTCGTAATATTTTGATGAGCTTTAAAATTGACACTCCATCCCTTATTGGATTCATGCCTGCTCTTGATATTGGACTTTCAATAAATTTAAAACCCATATCTTTAATTTTTTGACCATGTCCATTGTCACATGCAATCACATAAACATCATTGCCCTGTTCTTTTACTGCACTAGCTAAATTGAAACGATGGGACAAAAATACAAAGTCCTCTGTAATGATATAAACAACTTTCAATGATAAAACCTTTCCCTAGAATTTCGTAAATATAAAATACTAATTTAACTTTATAAACACAAGTCACGAAGCGATGTTGTGAATTCTAACACTAAGTAATTATTGCAAGAATACTCTTAAAAATGTAGATTTATACAAATTATCTTTGGAGTAACAATGTGCGGAATTATAGGTGTACACTCACTAAATTCTAGTAGTCTAAATAATCTAGATGCAAGATTTCAAAAAGCAATTGAGATGCTACATCATAGAGGTCCAGATGGGTTCAATTCTAAGAACTTAAATACCACACTATTGGGTCACACAAGGCTAAAAATTCTCGATTTATCAAATGCGTCTGAACAACCTATGTGCTCAGAGGATAGGAGATATTCACTAACTTATAATGGTGAAATTTATAATTTTAAAGAATTAAAACTATTTTTAGAAAGTAAATATAACCTAAACTTTAAAACTTCTGGAGACACTGAAATTTTATTTCAGGGACTTATTCACGAAGGCATGAACTTTCTTGATAGATGCAATGGAATGTTCGCATTTTGCTTTGTTGACTCAGAAACAAATACCCTAATTCTTGCAAGAGATCGATTTGGTATTAAACCATTGTATTACACCATTCAAGACAAGAAGCTATTTTTTAGCTCTGAAATTCCACCAATATTAAGCATGCTTGATAATAAACCTAGCTTAAATATTGAGTCGGTTTCTTCATACATGTCTTTTAGATATCCTATCCAAAACAATTCATTTTTCAATGGTGTCGAATCATTAAAACCAGGTCATTTTTTAAAAATAGAAAATGGTGAAGTTAAAGAAACTAAGTTTTATGATTTTATCGATAAATTTGAATACCAAGAAGAGGACAAGGGTGAAGACTACTATCTTCAAAACACAATTGAAAAACTTGAAAACGCTGTAAAGCTTAGAATGAGATCTGATGTACCATATGGTGCATTTCTTTCTGGTGGAGTTGACTCCAGCTTTGTAACAGCACTTATGTCAAAGAACAGTGCTGATAAAAGTGTTAAAACTTACAATATCGGCTTCAAAGAAGAGGGATATAACGAAAAGTCTGAAGCAGACATAACTGCTAATCAATATAAAACTCAACACACTTATATTGAAATGGAAAATAATGATTACTTCTCTTTAATGGATAAGCTAATCAACATCAAAGGAATGCCTCTATCAGTACCAAATGAAATACCACTGTATGTAATGTCTAAGCGTCTAAAAGAAGATATTACTGTCGTTCTATCGGGAGAGGGTGCTGATGAAATCTTCATGGGATACGGAAGAATATTTAGAAGCCCTCATGAATATCGTTTGGCACAGGATAATAATTCGGCAATTCTTAACAATTTAAAAGCCAAAGGATTTAAGGAAGAACATCTAAATAGAGAGTTGGATTTCTTCTATCAAAATTATTGCTATACAAAACCATCTCAAAAAAGTGATATCTTCAATAAAGATATTCAACTTAACTCATATGAGAATAATCTAAAAGAATGCTTCAATGAATTTTTTGACAATGACTTAAGTTTTGAAAATAAAATATCATACACATTCTCTAAAAAGCATTTACCTGGGCTTCTTCAAAGAGTTGATAATTCTACAATGGCAACATCTATTGAAGGAAGAGTTCCATTTGTTGATCATGAGCTGGTTGAATTTGCAGCAAAAATTCCGTTAAAATATAAACTAAAGTGGAATGCGGAAAATGATGACAGAAACAATCTTACATCAACTGAGATAAGTGAACATCTCGATACGCCAAAATACATTCTAAAGAAAGCAGGCGAGGGATATATATCTAACGAGATTCTCTATCGTAAGAAAAAAGGATTTCCAGTACCACTTCATTTCTGGCTTGGTGGTGAAAATCTTAAATTAGCACAAGAGATTCTACTCGATGATAGCTCAAAAAGACTCGGCCTTTGGAATCATGACTATATCGAAAAGTACTTAACCGCTGAAAATATTTCGAAGTCTCACGCAAATGGTTTAAAGATTTGGATGATGATGAATTTTAATATTTTCCACAATACTTTTTTTAAATAAGAATCATGAAAAAACTACTAAGAATTAGCACATATCCAACGAGCCTATACCCTGGTGCAGGACTACACCCTTATTTTATTAGTAAATTAAGTGACAAAGAGATTTACTTTGTAAGTCCAAAGCTTGATGGTGATGTATTTCCAATCAGTGAAAATATTAAACTTAAAAGAATATATCAGTGCATGGAGCCTTCTCCTAAAGGAAAGAATAAGCTTAAAAAGATCATTCATCTTTCGAAGCGAATCTTTTCTTTAGTTTGGTTGAATCTTTTCTCAGTTTTTTTATTAATTAGATATAATATAAGACAAGTTCATATCCATTCTCCAATGTATTTTGGCGTAGCTATCATTAACAAACTCTTAGGAGGAAAGAATCTTATTACCTTCCATGGAACTGATTTCTATCGTATTAGAAATGCATCTTGGTTTAAAAAAGTCACAAGCTTTTTTGATTATATTTTTTGTGTCTCACCATTAATGACAGAAGAGCTAAGTAAAATATTTAGTAAAACTGCTACATTTGTACCTAATGGAATCGTTACAGAAAGAATAAAATCTGACCTTGAACGAGGGAATAGCTACATAGCTGTTGGTAGTTTAAAAAATGAAAAAGGATTTTCTTTTCTCATTAATTCTTATCACAAAGCAACACAGAAATACGAAGGTGAACTTCCAGTCCTAAATATTTATGGTGAAGGTTACTTAAGAGTAGATTTAACAGAACAAATTAATAAGCTTGGCTTAAAAGACAAGGTATTCCTAAGAGGACATAAGAATAAAGAAGACATTGAGAATGAATACCTTCAATCAAACACCTTTATTCTCTCATCAAACTCTGAAGGTTTTCCTAAAGTACTTCTTGAAGCTTTTAGGTTTGGCTGCAAGGTTATTACGACTAATGTTGGCGCATGCGAGGGTGTCGTTGGAAAGGACTATCCATACATCCTTGAATATGGTGACGAAGAGAAGCTCGCACAATATTTAATAGAAATTCTACAAGATAATATGTATGATTTTGATAACTTAAAAGACAGAGTACTGAATAAATACAGCTGGGAAAATGTTGTAAGTACTTATAATTCGTCCCTAGGGGAATAACATGCATACATTTTCTGAAGTAAGACAAAGATCACGAAGAGCAAATTATAGCGCAAACAGTCAACTTCACTTTTTTAGCTCAAGAGTTTCCATCTACTTTACATACATTTTCGTTAACCTTGGACTATCTGCCAATGCAGTAACTGGAATCTTTTTTCTCGTTGGTCTTATAGGACCACTATGTTTATTTTTTCTTGATCCTATTTATGCTCCAATATTTTATATTACTTGGAGACTCCACATTATTTTTGATATTTGTGATGGTGAAGTAGCACGTTTTTTCCAAAAATTTTCACTCAATGGTGTTTACTGGGACTATATGATTCATGCTCTTCTATATCCACTTTATGGAATCGCAATATGCTTTCACCAATATAAAGTAACTAGTGATCCTAAATTCCTATACTTAGCATTAGCAATGGGAATAACAGGCAACCTTCTTAATGCAGTGAAGAATAATTATTCAAGAGCATTATTTGAAAAGAATATCCCTAAGGGCGAAACAGAAATGAGAAAAAAGAAAACAGGTTTAAAACACCTTGTTTTCACAAGCGCTTCTGCACTTTTAGGTTTTGAAGGATTTCTTCTTGTTTACCTTATTAATATATTATTCCTTAATTCAGAAATGATTTCATTTTCAATATTATTATTTTATATTGTTTCACATAGTTTAATAATTTCAGCCAAGTTCCTTTCTCTATCAATGAAAGGACAATATCAGGCAAGATCATAAAGGGGACGACAATGAGTCAAGAACAAGTAATCGGATACACGACAGGTGTTTTTGACCTATTCCATGTTGGTCACCTTAATTTGCTCAGAAACGCAAAGGCCATGTGTGACAAGTTAATCGTGGGCGTAAGTGTCGATGAACTTGTTAGTTATAAGAACAAAACTGCAGTAATCAAATATCCAGAAAGAGCAGAGATTGTTCGTGGTATTAAATATGTTGATCTTGTTGTTCCACAAATTGATATGAACAAGATGGATGCCTGGGAAAAATACAAATTTAACGTCATGTTTGTTGGAAGCGATTGGCAGGGCACTGAAAAGTGGAACAAGATTGAAGAAGACCTTAAAAAGGTTGGAGTAAAGGTCGTATATTTTCCATACACAAGAGGTGTCTCATCAACACTAATCAATAAAATTCTGGAAGATAAGAGAAATGAAAATAAATAAAATCAGATTTGCCATCATAACTCTAATCGTTACTGGCTTAGGTGTTGCAAATCTTCTTATTGGAAACAGTAAAACTACAACGACTACTTTTGAACAACATCTCTTTACGACACCGCATAAGAGAAAGATGGTAATCCAGGCCATTAAATCAGAGCATTTTTTTAATTTTGCACTTAAAAATGATGGAATCAAATATAATCAATACTTAAGAAACCTCAAAATACAAGGTGGTCTACTCAAAAACAATAGCGACCTAAAAGTAATTTGGAGAGACACAAGCCCAAAGGGAAAAATCACATTAGGTAAAATTACAAATAGCCTAATTGAATACTATGCCAATCCCCTAAAAAATAGCTTTCACAAAATTTTCTACCTCGATTTCAGTGATTTATTTTTCACAACTTCAAAAGAAGTTAAAAGTCTTACATATCGCTATTTCAACTCAAAAGAATTTAATAGTTGTATGAAAGAAGGCCTGGAGTTCAGTATCACACCAAGTGTCGATGACTTTATAAGTGCCTTCAATTTATCTTATCGAACAGCTTTCTATTCAAACTCAAGAGATGTTGTGAACAACTCGTGGACACTCAGCGTTCCTTATAGTGCTTCCCCTATGCTATTACAAAATTTTTTAAAATGTAGCAATCAGCCTTTAAATGAGTGGATGAAAAAGACATTCAAATCTCAATTTGTCTTCAGCATAAATCTGTCTGATTATCCTCATATTATTCAAATTAATGATACTGTTGCGACACTAAGATATTTACTCAATGATATAAGTGATAGAAATATTAGCGATGAGCAAATCATTAAACTTAACGCTGGCTATAGTGCACGAATTAAGAGTTCAACGAATAGTCTTTTATTAGTTGGAGATAAAGATAGTTCTATACTTTCACAACTCGTAAAGTCACTTAACAAAAACAGAAAGAATATTGCTCTGAAATTTAAATCTACTGACTTTGCAAAGTATTTAGATATTACAAAGAAGAAAGTTCTCAGTACTCAAATTGAAAGCTACTCAGATATTAAAATTTACGTTAATAGTGAGATTCAAAAAGTAAGTACGACTAGTTCTACTGGCAGGCTAAAGAAAATCATCAAATTATTCTTTTTTCTAGTTTTTGGTTTAATAATAGGTGGTTTAGTTGAAGGAATTATCTTTCTTAAAAAGAGAAAAGAATAGTTTAACTATTTTTTCAGTTTTCTTTTCAATATTCCTATTCGGGCATATTCTCAACTATTTATTAAATGTAGACACAGAAATTGTCTTTAAGTTTAATGCCTACTTTAATATTACCCTTTGCCTGGCTTTACTCATTGAGGTACTAAAGAAGTTTAACCTTATCTCATTTACCGGTCTCTCATCTCTTGCAACCTTCTTCTATCTAACACTGGGACCTCTTGGAAAAAAAGTCTCATTCAGTTGGTATCTTCCAGAAGTATACTTAGAAAGTAATGTCATTATATCATTTGCACTCTTTGCTATGTATTTAACTTCTATCTTCACTAAAAAAGACGAAGAACAAGAAATTCCTATAACTCAAATAAAAAGTAATCTATATATACCCATAATTGCTTATACAGTACTTGGGCTAGGCTACATGTTAATACATCTTCAATACTTGAATGTTGGAGGGTTTCTTAATGCCTTTAAACTCGATCGAACTGTAAGAATTGGACTCTTCGCCAGCTCAAAGGGAAATTACCCATTTGAATTATTCTTTATTTGGTCAACGACTCTTATTAATCTTCATATCTTTTCAAAAAATACACTAAAGAAAATACTGCTAAATATTAATCTCTATATTTTTCCTATCCTAATCGGCCCAGTCGTTCTTCTTTGGCTACTTGAAGGAGAAAGATCGACACTTATTATGATTGCTCTTTCAATTTTATCTATCTTAATTATACGGTTTCCAAAGGTATTAAAGGCTAAGATATTAGCTCCTTTCTTCATACTTTCATTTATTTCCTTAGCATTTATAGGTAACTTCAGAGGTTACGTATTAAATGCCATAAAGAAAGACGATATTAGTATCGTGAAAGAGGGTATAAAAGAATTTGAACCTGGCTGGCTATTTCCACGTGAATTTTCTGCAAATTATTTTTCATTCACAACTTATGTATACTTAGAGCCTGACTTACGTTTCGGTGAAACTTATATAAACTCACTCATTCAAAGTGTTCCAAGAAGATTATTTGGTGACTTTACTAAACCACCGGCACTTTCTCATGAATTTGGTACCCAAGTTCGAAAAATTGTCCATCGAGACGAGAACTTTGGTGTTGGCATGTCATCTGCGGCAGAAGCCTATTTAAACTTTGGCAAACTAGGTCCCGCTATCATTATTTCTCTCTGGCTACTTCTAATGATGAACTTTGATATTTTAAAAACGAAAGTAAATGACATTCTCATAAGAAATTATCTTCATTGTCTTATACCAAGTGCTTGGTTTTATTACAGAACACCGTTTTCAACTCAATTTAACTTCTTCACAAGAATGTTTGCCATTTTTGTCTTTTCTTTCTTATTATATAAGCTACTGACAAAAACAAGGTTAAATTACTATTTCGAAAAATATCTCACTAAATTTCATATGGTCCTTAGCAGGTAGACTCATTTATGTCTTTGCTCAATGGTTTCTAACCGTAATCCTTGTTAGGTTAGGTAGTACTGACTTCTTAGGTACATTTGGTATTGTCATGGGACTCTGTGCACCTGTTTTTGCTTTTACTAATTGCAATGCTCGATCTTTAGTTGCTACAGATCATAAAGACATAAATAAACTAGAAGATTATTTTCATTTAAGAATGACGAGTTCCACAATAGCTATATTAGTGAGTGTCATAGCAACAGTTTTCTATGATTCAAGTTTAATTTACCTTGTTGGTATCTCTGCTATTATGAAGTTTGTTGAATCAATTAGTGACCTCCAACAAGGCCTCTTTCAAAAGTACGAAGCTCTAAATTATGCTGCAATATCACTTACCGCAAACGCAGTTTTAATGACTGCAATAGTTGCTGGATGTATTACTTACTTTAAAAACTTGGAAAGTGTATTTATAGGTCTTATCTCAGTAAAGATCATTATTGTCTTTTTTGAGTCCTTCCTTCTTAAAAAGTTAAATTCCGACTTTTCAATTACTAATATTTTAAGACATACAAAGATTAATGAAGATGTCTTAAATCTTTTAAAGATAAGTCTTCCACTAGGTGTTGCAGGAGCTCTTGTTTCCCTTAATTCAAATATACCTCGATATCTAATTGATAAACTCGTATCAAGTGATCAACTAGGGATTTATATTGGTGTGAGTTACTTCCTTGTTGGTGCAGCAACAGTAACGGTTGCCGTTAAACAAGCTGTCATTTCACGACTATCTAGATACTGGCATGAAAACTATAATCAATTCAAAAAACTTCTTATTCAACTCATAATTTTAAGTCTTAGTGTTGGATCTCTTTCAGTTTTTATTATTCAATTAATAGGTGATGAAATACTAGTTCTTCTCTATGGCGAAGAGTTCAACAATCAAAAGAACTTGATGTCACTTATGTTTAGTGCTGCTACATTGATGGCCATATATTCTTTTACCAATGCCTCTCTGACAATTATCAGATCTCTTAAAATTCAAGCCTATATATCATCGATTAGCATTGCTATTAGTATTGCCTCAGGATATTTTCTTGTGCAAAACTATGGTCTTATAGGGGCAGGAATAACAGTGAATATTGCCAGTGCTGTATTTGCTCTAGGTTCAACTATTGCTTTAATTTCAGTTATAAATAAAGAAAGAAAAAAGTCTTAAAGATTATTATAATACCAATCAAGTGATTCTTTTAAACCATCTTTAATCATATGAGTTGGTTCATAATTAAGTAGAGACTTTGCTCTAGCGATATCAGCATGTGAATGACGAATATCACCTGGTCTAAAGTCTTTATAGTTAGCCTGTGCATCTTTTATATCTTCACGCATTTCACCTAAACCATCTCTTATATATGTAAAGAGTGTTGTAAGGTCTGTTCTATCAGAACATGCACAGTTAAAGATTTTTCCACAAGCTTCGTCATTATCACTAAGAGCAGCAAGAACGTTTAATTGAATAACATTTTTAATGTAGCAAAAGTCTCTTGATGTTTTTCCATCACCAAAGATAGAAACATCTTCTTTATTCATTAATGCCTTAATCCACTTAGGCATTACTGCCGCATATACTGAATTAGGGTCTTGTCGCTTACCAAAAACATTGAAATATCTTATCCCAATAGTTTTTAG
>CAWUIU010000023.1:0-18352 GCA_963922285.1 uncultured Oligoflexia bacterium
TCGATCATTGGATTGTAACATTTCTTTTAGTTGCCTATCATCTGATATTTTATCAAAGCTAAGCTTAAGCATTTCTTTTCTCTGTTTTTCGAGCCTATTCTTCTGCGTTTTTTCACTAGCGATCATTTCATCATATTCTTGAATTCTTTGAGCTATTTCATCTTTATGGGCCATCGACTTTTCATCACTTCCATTAATCGCTCTTAGTTTTACCTCTTGAAGAATTCGTTGAGAAATAAGATGTCCTCTTGATGCATTAAATAGTGTTTCAAAGAACGCAAGAGGAGTATTAAATGATTTTGAATCAAGAATATATTTAACAATACTTTGTAGCTCATTTAACTCTTGCTTTGAAATATACTCAATACTAGGGTCTATTTTTAATTCGATAATGTGTCTGCCATGATCCACATAAGTGCTAAACTCAACAAGACTATTATCACTGACGGAAGTCGTTTCATTAATTCTTAATTCATATGCCGCAAGACGATTTTGCGTTGTATATGACCCACCAGTACTTTTAAAAATAGAATTATTAGTAGAGTCCACAAATTCGAAAAACTTTTGGACACTTACATCTTGATTGCCATAGCGATCAATTGAAAACTTAAAGTCAGACTGAACTTCATTTGCAATATTTCGATAAAAAATATCAGATGAACGATTCATCGCCGCACATCCAAACAACAAAATACCAAGTGCTATAAAAACACAAAATCTCTTCATACATTTCTCCGACAACATTATCGGACAAAAACAGTCAAACATTTAGCAAGCATCTATTAAGGCCTATAAACCAATGATTTTATTAGAAATATCGATTTAAAATTTTTGCAACATCTTTGCTATTTGGATTGTCTTTAGAAAATATGACATACATACCGTGGCTTTAAATAGGTTTTTGAATTTAACGACTTTTTGCAAACGAGGATGATTTCGCACTAACTTCGAAAGTTTAAAATCCCAAAAAGTTTCTCCACAGGCTACAAAGTCTGCCCTTCCATTTTTTAACATTAAGAATGCTTGCTCTATTGTTTTCACATACTCTAAGGAGAAATCGTACTTAGTTACTGACTCATCACCAATCGTTGAGCCTAGTAACATCACAACCTTCTTATCTCTCGTGTCTTTCAAATTTTTAAAGTCTTTAAGATTTTTATTTGCAGGAAAATAAAACAAGATTAGTTTCTCTGTAAACATTAGTCTCTAGCTGAAAAGAAACTCCTTCTCTCTATTCTCACTTTTAAACCAAGGAAAAGAACCTAGACCTTTATGATCTTTCACTTTTTGATAAGCCCGATTCCAAGGAAGAAAAACAAAATTAGTCTCTATACCTTCTAAAAAAAATATATTCTTAATTCGATCTTGGGCTCGTTAGAATTACTAGACGTATAAGGAGGATATTCACCTATATAAAAATTCACTTTTTTTGGAGAAAAATAACGGGGACAAAAATATAAAGAGTATTAATACTTTGATCATCGTAATCTTATAAACTAAAGGCTTCAGAATATAATTTTTTCCTTAAATCATTTAACTTACTTCGATCATACCAGTACCTAATAGTTTCATTCGCTAGAATGACAAAACCGATTTTTTCTTCTGGTTTTATAAAAAAAGACGTACCCGTAAAACCTAGATGGCCAAATGTTTTAAGACTTGAATTCCTCCCGGCAAGAGTTGACTCAATATCTTTTACAGTGTCAAACCCATTATAAAATCGATTTTTAGAGACAACATTCATTTTTTCTAACAGACTACACTCTTTATTAATATTAATTAGTGTTTGTGATAAGCTTCTAGCGTCGCCAAAAAGACCTGCGTGGGAAACTTTTTTATTTATAACATAGGCATTATCATCATGTACGACACCATTAATTACTTTCTTATTGCGATATCCAGTAGATATTACATTATGCGAATCTAAGTCTAACCAGTGAATAATATTTTTATCATAGACTGAAAAACATAAATCATAAATTGATTGACCAATCTTTTTTTCTATTTCTAACTGTAGTCTTAAAGCAGAAAAATCAGAATAGACAGTGGGGCTCTTTTTAATATCATAACTTAAAAGCTGTTCTTGCCAATTATCCCTCGAAAGCCTACCCCAGGCTTTTAGTCCACCACGATGATTAAGAAGAAGCTTCATTTCATCATTAAAAAGATCTTCTTTTAAAAGGTAAGATGTAGCTAGAGTTAAGGGTTTTGTGATTGATGCTAAATCAAATAAAAAGCCCTGTTCATAAACAGGGCTTTTTGTAGTAAAATATGTATCAATTTCATTAGAATTAAAATCAATTAGAGCAACTTCGATTGTATCAAAGTTTGAATATATCAAAGATTCATCAATAGCACTTACAATACTTTCTTTCATTAATTTCGAATCGTTGCCTGAGCAGCCGATAAACGAGCGATTGGAACTCGATAAGGTGAACAACTTACATAATCAAGGCCCACACGATGACAAAAATCTATGGACTTAGGGTCTCCACCATGTTCACCACAAATTCCAAGGTGAATATTTTTATTCCCCTTCTTCCCCTGCTCACAAGCAAACTCAACAAGATATCCAACACCCTCTTGATCGAGACTTACAAATGGGTCACCAGGGAGTACTGACTTCGTTATATATTCAGTTAGAAATTTTCCAGAGTCATCTCTTGATAAGCCAAATGTCGTTTGTGTTAAATCATTTGTTCCAAATGAGAAGAAGTCAGCATGTTTTGAAATTTTTTCAGCAGTAATAGCTGCACGAGGTATTTCAATCATCGTTCCCAGTTTATACTTAACAGACTTACCACATTTAGCAAAAATGTCTTCGATATGAGCTGTTAAAATTTCTTTTAAACTTAATAACTCTTTTTCCTCAGCAACTAATGGAATCATAACTTCAGGCGTTACTTCAAAACCATTTTCTTTAGCTTCTAATGCTGCTTCAACAATAGCTTGCACCTGCATTTTGTAGACTTCAGGGTACGTAATTCCTAAACGACAGCCTCTGTGTCCAAGCATAGGATTAAATTCCTTTAAGCTCTCTGCAATATCTTCTACTGTTTTTAATTCCGCCTCGAGATAGTTTGCCAATTCTTCCATCTCTTCTTTCGTATGAGGAAGAAACTCATGCAAAGGAGGATCAAGCAACCTTATATTTGCAGGCTTTCCAGCAAGAGCTTTAAAAATTCCTAGAAAGTCATTTTTTTGAAATGGTAGTAGTTTTGCAAGAGCAATTTCTCTTTCTTTTAGAGTTCGAGCAAATATCATTTCTCTTACAGCGAGAATACGATCTTGTTCGAAGAACATGTGTTCAGTTCGACACAGGCCAATTCCCTCTGCTCCAAACTTAATTGCAGTAAGTGTATCCTCTGGATTATCAGAATTCGCTCTTACTCCCATTTTCCTTATAGAATCTGCCCATCCCATAAAAATAGCAAAATTTTCAGATATCTCGGCATCAATTGTTGCCACCTGACCTTCAATTACTTCACCAGATGCACCGTCAATTGTTAACCAATCACCTTCTTTATAAGAAATATCATTAACTGTAACTTCACTTGAACTATAGTTAATTACTAGAGATGAACAACCAGCTACGCACGGTTTTCCCATTCCTCTTGCAACAACTGCAGCATGAGAAGTCATTCCACCTCTTGCTGTCAAAATTCCCTGGGCTGCGGCCATTCCCCCAATATCCTCAGGAGAAGTTTCTTGTCTAACTAAGATTACTTTTTGCCCTAACTCATTTAGTTCATGAGCTCTTTCTGAAGAGAATGTAATTTGACCAGTTCCAGCACCAGGGCTTGCAGGTAATCCTGTTGTAATAATTTTCTTATTTGCCTCAGGATCAAGCCTTGGATGAAGAAGCTGATTTAGAACTTCAGGATCGACTTGCATGAGAGCTTCTTCTTTTGTAATGATACCTTCTTGTTGGAGATCAACAGCAATTTTCAAAGCAGCACTAGCCGTTCTCTTTCCATTACGAGTCTGTAAAAGATAGAGTTTATCGTCTTCAACAGTAAACTCGATGTCCTGCATATCTTTGTAATGAGTTTCAAGCTTCTTGTATGTCTCTGTTAGTTCTTTAAAAACTTTAGGCATTGCCTCTTCAAGAGTTTTATAATCACGGTTTGAATCATTTTTTGACTCTTCATTTATTGGCCCCGGTGTACGAATACCGGCAACGACATCTTCACCTTGAGCATTGATTAAATACTCTCCAAAAAATCTTTTATCACCTGTCGAAGGATCTCTTGTAAAACATACTCCAGTCGCCGAAGTATCTCCCATGTTCCCAAAGACCATTTCTTGAACATTTACAGCAGTTCCCCAAATATCAGGTATGCCATGAAGCTCTCTATACTTATTGGCTCGCGGATTATTCCAAGACTTAAAAACAGCTTCAATCGCTAACCACAACTGCTCACTTGGATTAGTTGGAAACGACTTTCCCGTCTCTTCTAAAATAATTTTCTTGTAAACTATAACAAGTTGCTTAAAGTCTTTCGCCGATAACTCAGTGTCTTCTTCGACTCCTCTTGCTTCTTTCAAATCTTCAAGTGTTGATTCGAGAAGAGAGTGGCTAAAGCCCATAACAACATTTGCATACATTTGGATGAATCGACGATAAGAATCCCATGCAAATCTCTCATTACCAGATTTCGTAGCAAGTGATTCAACGGTCTCGTTGTTAAGTCCGAGATTTAGAACGGTATCCATCATACCCGGCATAGATACTCGAGCTCCAGATCGAACAGAGAATAAAAGAGGATTGTCCCCTTCCCCAAACTTCTTACCTGAGATTTTCTCAACTTCACGTATTGACTGTTCTATCTGCTCTCGAATTTCATCAGAAATTTTTCCTGAATTCTGGTAATCAATACATGCTTCTGTGGAAACAGTAAAACCACATGGAACAGGTAGACCTAGACTACACATCTCAGCAAGATTAGCACCCTTTCCACCCAAGAGATTTTTCATCTCTCTACTTCCATCTGTTTTATCTTTTGAAAATAGGTAAATCCATTTATTCATAAGCGATCCTTTGCTTTGTGATTTTCCGGTGCGAGCGGAAAAGTCTAATTCAATCTCTCAAATAGGTAAGTTTTTAATTTGTCCATTGCAACACGTTCTTGTGTCATCGTATCTCTATCTCGAACAGTAACAGCACCATCTTCTAAAGAATCAAAATCAAAGGTCACACAAAAAGGTGTTCCAATTTCATCTTGTCTTCGATATCTCTTTCCAATTGAACCAGCGATATCATATTCAGCTTGAAATACATCTTGGAGATCAGCAAAGAGCTTCGATGCTTGCTCATCTAATTTTTTTACAAGAGGAAGAACTGCTACCTTTACAGGAGCAAGACTTGGATGAAACTTCATCACAACTCTTTCGTTCTCCTTATCCCCTTCATTCTCAATTCGATAAGCATCACTCATAATGGCAAGTAGACAACGATCACAACCAACAGATGTTTCCATTACATAAGGAAGATATTTCTTATTGTTGTCAGCTGCATCAGTATACATAAGGTTCTTACCTGAGAACTCTTGATGTTGTTTTAGATCAAAGTCAGTTCTTGAATGAATACCTTCCATCTCATCCCATGAATGAGCAAACTTATACTCGATATCAAAAGCTGCATCTGCATAGTGAGCAAGCTCATCTTCATGATCTTTCCATCGTAAATTTTCTGTACGAAGACCATTAGATAAGTGCCAATTCCAGCGAATATCTTTCCACTCTTCCATCGCTTCTTTTTGAGAACCTGGTTTAATGAAGTATTGCATTTCCATTTGTTCAAATTCTCTTGTTCTAAAAATAAAATTACCTGGTGTAATTTCATTTCTAAATGCTTTACCAATCTGCGCGATTCCAAAAGGAAGCTTTTTTCTCATTGTCGATTGAACGTTTAAAAAGTTTGTAAAGATCCCCTGAGCAGTTTCTGGTCTTAAATATACTTTTGCCGAGCTATCCTCGACTGGACCCATCTGAGTATTAAACATTAAGTTAAAGTCACGTGGCTCAGTAAAAGAATCCTTTGCCCCACAATTCCCACAAGGAGCACTGGTATCAATTTTATCTTCTCTAAATCTTGCCTTACAGTTTTTGCAATCAACCATTGGGTCATTGAAGCCATCGACGTGACCTGAAGCTTTCCAAACAGTTGGATGCATGAAGATTGAGGCATCTACACCAACAATATCATTTCGATAAGTCATGGCCTTCCACCACTTATTCTTCAAGTTATTCTTTAATTCAATTCCATACGGTCCATAATCCCAGCAAGATGCTAAACCACCATAAATTTCTGAACTTTGAAAAATAAAACCACGTCTTTTTGATAGACTTACTAATTGTGCCATATCTTTAAGATTTGTTTCAGACACTATCTTCTCCCTGTCGATTTAAAATTGCCTCAGTATACACTTTATAAATTGGAGTTTGAAGATAAAGTTCTTTTAAATCTAAGTACATAGAGCATTGACGATAGTGACCGAGTATCGTGCTCAAGTATCTTTTGTTTCCTCCCGATGAGAGTATCGTAAAATTAAAACTTTAACAGGTTAAATACTTGAAATTGCTTAACTTTAATAAATTCACAAATAAGTTATTTCTTAGCTCTTTGCTACCACTAATCTGTGTCATGATTACAACTTTAGTAACTGAAATATTTTTTAATATACACATGCTGGAGCTCAACAATTTTAACTCAGCGTTTAAAGAATTAGCGAACGAAATTTACTTATCGCATCAATCCATGCAGAAGTATTTCAATGAAGATTTAAACAAGAATACTTTTTATAAAACAAGAACTTCACAGAATATTTCTGCTGTAAAAGAAAGTCATAAAAAAGTTAAGCAACTCTTCAAAAAAGTACTCGATAATAAAGCACTTGATCGTAAACTTCTACTTACAATCATTACTCTAAAACAAGACCTAGCAAGAAATTATCAAAAATTTGATGAGTTAACTCTGAGTCGTTTGCAACTTGGTTTTAGAGACTGGGGAAAAGTCGGGAGCTGGAGAAAAGAGATAAAGAAACTCGAGCAGGTTTCTAGAAGTTTAAAAGACGATAGCTTGATCACAGATATACTAATGCTAAGAAATAATGAAAAAGACTATATCTTAAGAAAGGATAATGTATTCTTTTTTGAGCACCAAAAAATATACAAAAAAATAAAAAATAAGCTCATAAATCATAGCGATTCTAAATTTAGACAGCTTGTCCCAATACTTGACAGCTATTTAGAAGAATTCAATTCCTACATAAAATTAGAGCAGATTTATTTAAAAAACTTAGAAAGCTTTAATGTATCAAAAGATCATACGACAAAGGAGATTCTTCTCCTCTTATCTAAAACAACAACAATCTTTCAAGAGAATTATACAACTTTTCAATACATTATTAATTTAACAATCATTGTATGCTCATTTATAGGTCTTTCATACTCACTTAAATCAGGAAGGAGTCTAGCAAAGCCAATTCTACAAATGAATCAGATGTTAAACTCTCTCAACGCCCTTGATACGAATAAATTACAAAGTATAAAATCGACGGATGAAATTAATCTTTTACGGGATTCAATCATTCATTTTAAAAACGAGACAGAATATCAAAAAACTCTGCTAGCTTCGCAAGCTCAGCTATCGACAATTGGCGAAGTTTCAGCAAATATATCTCATGAGATATTGAACCCACTAACTATCATTATGACAAATGTATCACTCCTAAAAAGACAAATAGAAAATCCTAAAAAAGAAGTAGGAGCTGATGACTTTAAGGGAATTGAAAATGCTGTGAATAAAGTGACAAATATTATTCAAAGTATTCGAAAACTTGCAAGAACAGAACATCAAAGTGAATTCAAAGTATTCAAAGTAAAAGACCTTATTACACCTATTGATTTTTTGCTTGGAAATAAATTAAGAAATGACAATATTGACTTCCTTCTTAAAAATAGAATTCCTGATAAAGATATCCATGGAAACGAATCACTCTTAGCACAAGTTGTTATTAATCTTATTAATAACTCGAGATACGCGATTCAAAACCTGAGTGCCAAGTGGATAGAGCTTGAAATCACACAAGATGAATATAATTTACAAATAAAGATAACTGATAGTGGCCATGGTATCCCAGAAGCTATTCGTGTAAAACTCTTTAAGGAAAGAGTTACCACGAAGTCTGTCGATGAGGGGACTGGACTTGGGCTACCTCTGTGCAAAAGAATTATTGACGAGCACCAAGGAAAAATTTGGATTGATGAGAAAGCTGACAATACCACATTTGTTATTCAAATCCCGAATGCCAACTCAATACAACAAAGAAAAGTCGCTTAAGCTATGCCAACATGGTTCGTCTACATCATTGAAACGCAAAATAACAAACTATACACAGGAATTACAAAAGATCCTCAAAAGAGGTTTGAAGCTCATCTCAATAAGCCTAGCGGTGCAAAATTCTTAAAAGCAAATCCACCAAAGGAAATTGTTTATACAGAAAAAGTCGAAAGCAAAAGCGCAGCTCTTAAAAGAGAAATTCAAATAAAAAAACTAACTCGCAAACAAAAGCTTAAATTGATAGAGAATGATTAGTACATACTTAAAGCGTAGAGTTTCTTATACTCACCATCTTTTTGCATAAGTTCATTATGATTACCACTCTCGATTATACTTCCTTCCTTAAAAACATAAATAACGTCGTAATTTTGCACAGTCGTTAAGCGATGTGCGACAGCGACCACTGTCTTATTTCCAGAAATTGACTCTAGGGCTTTTTGAACGATCTTTTCAGATTCATTATCAAGTGCAGATGTCGCTTCATCAAATAATAAAATATCATTATTTTGTAAAAAAGCTCTTGCGATTGTTACACGTTGCTGTTGTCCTCCAGAGAGTCTAGCCCCACGATCACCAATAACTGTATGAAGGCCTTGTGGAAGAGAATTAATATATTCATCAACATATGAAACTTTAAGTGCATCATTTAATTGTTCTTTCGAAAAATCACCACCTAACTGGAGATTTGCATCAATTGTATCGTGAAAAAGAAAAATATCCTGACTTACAAACCCAAATAGATTCCTAAGTGAATTCAACTCAATCTGGTTAATATCTTTACCATCGATAGAAATTGTTCCTCTAGGTACATCGTATAATCCTAATAATAAGTTAATTAGGGTTGATTTACCAGATCCAGAGAGACCAACAAGAGCAACTTTCTTACCTTTTTCAATGTCAAGACTAAGTCCTCTTAGAACTTGATTATCACCATACGAGAAATCTAAATTCTTAATCTGAATTTTGTCATTAAATTCACTAGAGATGACGTCCCCACTCTTTCTCTCTTCTTCAAGATTTAAAATTTTGAAAATTCTCTCTGAAGCAGCTTTTGATTGAGAAATTTTTACATTGGCCTGAGAAAACTTTCTAATCGGATCCATCAGTAGTGCAAGAGAAGAAAGAAATCCTACAAACTCACCAATAGTTAAACCACCTTGAACTCGATAGTATGCAAAGACAATAACTCCAGAAAAAGCAATAGCTCCAACAAGTTCAACAAATGGATGGGCCATTTCTTCAACAAATGTAGTCCTCATTTGAGAGTTAAAAAAGTTATTCTGAGAAAAACGAAATCTTTTCATGACAAAGTTTTGTAAGTTGAATGCTTTTGTCAATTTATGGCCGCTAATTCCTTCTGCTATATTATGAGTGAACTCAGCTTGATCTCTTTGAACATTACCTTGATTATTTTTTACTTTCTTCCCACTTACATTAAAAATGGCGATAAGAAATGGAGTTATGATAAGAATAACAAGGGTGAGTTGTACATCGTAATAAAAGGCCATCCCCAAATAAGCCATAGCCTTTAGAGGTTCACGTAATAAATCGACAAAACCTCTAAAGCCAGATGAAAAAATATGTGTGTCGTTGATAATAGTTGAGATGAGATCCCCCTGCTTACTCTTGCTCAAGTAAGCAGTCGGTATATTTTGCATTTTTTTAAAAATTTGTTCTCTGACTTCACAGGTCGCTCGATCAACGATAAATCGGATCCAATAGAAGTGAAAAAACCTCGCTGGAAAATTTAATAGACCAAGAATTAAAAGAAATACCGCTAATTGAAAAATGTCTTCTTTAGGAGTTGATGGATCAAATCCTTTTTTAAAAATTGGTTCAATAAGACGCATTTGCAACGCAGCAATACTTGCGAGAATAATCGACAACCCAATTGCACCAAATGCTTTGTATTTGTAAGGCTTTATATATGGATATAAAAATTTAATAAGGTATTTGTACATGGATGAATAATACCTTTATCGCTGCACTTAGACAATAACTCAAGTTATTAAGCTTTCTATAGATAGCGATATCAAGAAAAGTTCATCGAGAATGTCTTAAAGTCTGTTTGACGCACATGTTGTTGATAACAAATAAAATTAAAGAGATCACTACAGTCCGTTGCAGTAAAGATTAATTCTGTTATATCAAGATATTTTGACTCTGAGACTTCTTTAATCTTCTGATTAAGAAAACTAGCAGCAGATTTCCTTAACTCCTCTGCCTCGGCAAATTCAGCAAAGGCAAATCCACCCTTATCAGCGGATAGAAAAACTTTCTTATCTTCACCAATCTTAGTCCCTGAGACTACACAATAACCAGTGTCAGGAAAAATTCCTAATTCAACTAGAGCTTTACTTAGAAAAATTCCAAGTTCTGTATAATGGTCATACCTCTTAGTCTTCGTGACCTTGTCTAAACGAAATATTGCATTGCTAAGCAGTCTAAACAGTCCGACATGACTACTCTCATCCTCTTCCAAGTCAAACTTTGAATGTGCCAAAGGAGAAAATTTATCCAGAAATTCATTATAAAAGCACAATAAATAGAATCCCTTTGGATTATTACTTATAGAGTCATGATACCACTTTTCTTTATATTCACTTGAATTAAGCATTTCAAAGTTTTCTGTTCTAGAGCCTGAGAAGTGAAAACTTAGTAAGTAACCGAGTTGTAAAATTGAGCCCTTATGCTTTTTTCCTCCCCCAAGTCCTCCGTAAAAAAGAACTGAAACCTTGAAGCCATTTCTAAGTAGAACATGGCCAATAAGATTCTTATCTTTAAACGGTGTTTTTGTAAGAAGAATTCCCTCTAAGTTACTCATAGGACAAAGCTTACCACCTTACTTAGGAAATGAACAATTTGATCAAACAGCTTGTCTTTAAACTCTAACTCTTGCTGAATTTCGATAACTGTAAATGGTTTGCCCGTTCGCCCTCCTCTGCCAATCATTTGTATTCTTAAATATTCCTCAGGAGAATAACTCAAGCATACATTTTCGATTAATCCTAAATTTACTCCATGACTTAAGACTGAAGTTGAAACAATTACATCATATTTAGAGCTTTGAAATTTTCTTAAGAACTCTTTAGTCTCACCTCCCACACAACCTATTGCATAAACTCCTTTCTTTTTTAGCCATAGAACATAATGTTCGACTTCTCTTCTCGTTCTTACGAAGACTATTGTTCGCTTTCGAAGTAGCTTTACCTTTATCAGAACGAACTTCCAGAAAGACTCAATACTCACTTTTTTTATTCTTCTAGGTTCATTTCTTAATTTAAAATTTCCTAAATCTAACTTGATTAAATTGCTTCCACAAAGAACGTGATCAAGTTCTATTTCTTTAAAAACATCTTCAGAAATAGTTGCACTAAGGCCTAAAATCTTATGTCTGTCCAAGTATAGTTCTTCAATAAAACCTCTTAATTTATCTCTAAAAGTCTTTCCCCATATGTAGAATAATTGAAATTCATCAATAACAAATAAAGGCCTCATGTTTTTTAAAGCGATCCATATCTCATTTGTTAAAGACTCTGGAGTCAAAAGTAAGATTGACTGTGACTCCTGTTTAAATTTTAGCAATGCTCCTCTTTTACTTTCCCTATCTCCTCCAAAATTTATACTTCCTTTCAACTCAGATAATTCATTGATAATAGATCGAAGAGGGCTTATAAAGACAATTGGTTCAGAAATACTAAATGCTAGTTCCCAAACAAACCTAGTTTTTCCAGCGCCAATTGGTGCAATATAAAGAGAAGTTCCTCGATTGTTCTTGACTATAGTTTTTATTGCTGTTTTAACTTCCATAGACATTGATTATGCAAATACGAAAAAAATATAATCATATAAGTACCTGAGAAAACGAGATGAATTCAGTAGTTATTGAAAAAAATGAAATCTATAAAAATGATTTTATCAATTTAACGAGCAAGCAAAGTCAGCACTTAATTAATATTGTAAAAGTTAAAATTGGTGACACTCTAAAATACACTTGCTTAAATCATTGTATTGGAAATGCTAAAATTACACATATAGAAAACGAACTTGTTTCTATTCAGATTAGTACGATTGATAAAGGGATCCATTTTCCAATTGAGATGATTGTTGGAGCTAGTCGCCCACCAACTCTGAAAAAAGTTATCGAACATGGTACCACGATGGGAATCGATACTTTTCATATTGTTAATTGCGATCTTACAGAAAAAAGTTATCTTCAATCTAAGGTGTTACAAGACGACCAATTTGTGGAATTATCAAAACTTGGTCTTGCACAAAGTACTGTTTTTTTTAAACAACCAAAGATCAAAATTCATCGTAACCTTAAAACACTTCTTGATGACAATCATATCGAACAAAGGTTTCTTCTCTCTCCAAAGACAGATGAAAGTGCCTCGTTTGAAGAAATTGATATTGAACAATCCACAATTTTTGCAATTGGCCCCGAACGCGGATGGTCAAAAAAAGAAGTTCAAATATTTAAAGAAAATAAGTTCAATGAATTTAGCATTAGCCCAAGTGTTCTAAGAGTTGAGACTGCTTTATTTTCACTAATGTCACATCTTAACCTAAAAATGCTTAAGTAGTTACATTTATAAATCAAACTAAGTGCTTTTCTAAAATATTGAGTAGATCTTCAATTTGAAATGGTTTTTTTAAGAAACCAACACCTTGTAATTCTGGTATTGATTCAAGGCCTTCTGTTGACATCGCCGTCATCATAAAGATTGGTGTTTTCGTATTGAGATTTTCACGAGTACGAATTCCAATAATTAGAGCAGAGCCTTTCATAATAGGCATCTGATGATCAGTGAGAATAAGATCGTACTTCGTTTTTTGACAGTGAATAAAAGCATCAAGTCCATTTGTTGCTGTATCTACACGACACATAAACTTTTCTTCGATAGCCTCTTCAAGTATTTCTAATAATTCAAATTCATCATCAATTAACAGTACATTCATATGCCATGATCCTAAATTATTGGACAATTAATAAGCACAAAGCTAATAATATCCCAATAAGCTAATTATTATTTTATAATATTTAAGTAAATAAATAAATTTATTCTTTAGATAAAATCTATTAAGAGAGTTAGACATGATCAGGAAAATTGAAACAATATTAGACGAGCAAATCAGACCAGCTCTAGCTGCTCATGGTGGTAATGTGGAAATTGTTGACCTTGATAACAATAAACTTTACTTACGCTTACAAGGTGGATGCCAAGGCTGTTCAAGCTCAAGTGCAACTCTTAAAGATGGAATTGAAAGACTGCTAAAACAGCAGTTTCCAGATATCGAAGAAGTTGTTGATCTTACAGATCACAAAGCTGGTGAAAACCCATTTATGTGATATTAAGCAGAATGCTTTTCGTCATTAAAGCGAGCTTCATAATCTTTAAAATCATTTTCATGTGGTAAAACATTTGAAATTCCACTGTGATCATCTTGGTTATGATCATCAATATAGAATAATGTTGAAAGAACAATCCCACCACTTATAGTGAATGTTAGGGCCGCACTAATGAGAATAATTTCAAATATATCATTCATAACTGACTCCTTTTGTCTATTATACAACATTAATTTAAAATAGTAATTACAGGTATTTATGTAAACAATCTCATTAAGGTTGATTATTCTATCGGAACAAATAGGTAAACTCTTTAAATATAAAGTATTAGATGTAAACAACCGATAGTTAAATTGATGAAAAAGTTAAGATTTGCCCCTCTAAAACATGTATTATTCACACTCTTTGTAAGTTGTTCGAACTTACAAAATAAAGAGCTGTCTACAAACAATCCTTACAAAGTTAGATCAATTGCTACGACAGAGGAAATAGCAAAGAATTGTCGTGAACTTGTTCATGAAGCAACATCGGCGCCAAGACTAACAACCAAGCAAAGACTTGCAAAATTAAAAGAATATCGACACAGCGACGACTTTGAAGGCTTTGCTAAAACTATCTATAATTCATATGATAATTTACATGTGGGAATGAACGATATTCCAAATGGATTTAGTGTGAGAAGAGAATCTATTACTAAAACATTTATGTCTTGGAATAATAATGATCATATACCTGCCTACTACCAGCACTATGATAAATCAGGAGAGGACACTTTTGGTGTTGTCACTCTTGTC
The DNA here is from genome assembly GCA_963922285.1 of uncultured Oligoflexia bacterium. Classification (GTDB taxonomy): domain Bacteria; phylum Bdellovibrionota; class Bacteriovoracia; order Bacteriovoracales; family Bacteriovoracaceae; genus Halobacteriovorax_A. The sequence goes on from CAWUIU010000023.1 coordinate 14,492, forward strand.
TCACAAAGAAGTTATGATGAAGGTGCACAAGAGCAAGTTGAAGCTTTCAAAGATGCCCGACGATGGATGGATGAATACAAGAATCACGTTGGCCTGCCAGAGACCGACGAAAGAAGATCCTTTGGTAAAATTGGAGAAATTACAAGAAGAGCATTTGAGGCAAAACTACAACTAGAAGCTCTGCAAAAATTTGACTTTCAAAAGGCAGATTTCGTGCGAAACAAAAAGCAAACTGAAGTTATTCCATATATTGTGGAAGTAGAAGGAAGACCTGGTGAATTTGAAGTTGTCGAGATCGAAAAGACGTTCACTTCTTATTCTTCATATAATCGCTACATGAAAGACAGAGCGCTTGATGTTGAACACATCTTCACACAAGATATTATGCAAGAGTGGTTAAGAAAGAGTGAGCTCTATGATGAGATTATTAATCAAGCATATCGCTATCGAAGAATTGAAATTACGAGAAATGTCCTTGCTGAAATCCCAGAAGAGTTTAGAAATGAAGAACAAAAAGCACTTTTAAAAGAACTTGATCACTTACTCTTCGATATGCCGATGATGGTTAGATCTGATGCCCTTAAATATGTACAAGAAGTTGAACGAAATAGAGAAATTCGAGCATTTTTAACTTTTAAGTCAAGTAAGCGTAAAGCAAGAGATCGATTTAAGTATAAAACCGTAAACAACTTCGTTCAAAGTAAAACAAGAGAAGTGATTCGTAATGCTAGAACATGGTTTCTTGGTTTTGGAATTTTTAGTACTGTTGGGACAATTGTTAACACTCTAACTCTCCCTTATGTTGAGGATCCAGAGTGGAAGTTAAAAATGGCCTATCTTTCAAATGGAGTTGCCAATATACTCTTTGATCTTACAGGCGTTTCTATCCCTCTCGTCTCTTGCTCTGTTGCAAAAAGAAAGTGGACAGTCGAAAATATTTGTTTCGATGAAATGATGGAAGGACACCTACTCTTTTATAGACTAAAACATACAATTGACCCAACTTATGATTACTTAAATGACAAAGACTACAAAGATCGAAGAAAGAGACTGACAACAAAATGGCTTGATCGAAGAGACCGATTTGCAGCTGGTGAATTCTTTCAAGACAATCATGAATTCTTAGTAACAGAAGGATATCGAGCGCATGTTGATCATGTTCTGCAAGAGCTTATAACTGCTCAATATTCTTCTTCTCAGCTAGATGAAATGGTTGAAGATCTATTCGAATATGCTTTTTATGATCGAGAACCTGAAAAAGTGACAAATCATCTTTCTCAAATTCGCTCACTAACAAATGATGACTTAGCAGACCATTTAAAAAGATACATTGAAATGGAAGAGACTGTTATTGATCGTATGAGAAATTACGGGACAACACCTAGAAAAACTCAATTTAAATACTTTTTAGATGAGATAGAAGACAAGCACTAATCACATAATTATTTTAGAGCGTGATTTTTGAATTGAATCTTTGTCTACTTCAAAAATCTCAACTTCCTCTCTCTTTTCAAGATCATGCTGAATAGTTCCCCAAGAATCGACAAGTAATGAGTGTCCATAAGTTGAGAATTTTTCATTATTTCTGCCAACTTGCGCACTCGCGACAATATAACATTGCCCCTCAATTGCTCTTGCACGTAACAATGTATGCCAATGAGCCTTACCTGTGTGTAATGTAAAAGCAGAAGAGAAACTTATCATATCGACTTCATTATCATAATAGTGCTGTAGAAATTTTGGAAAACGTAGATCAAAGCAAATTGCGACCCCGATCTTTACCCCTTCGACTTCTATTATTAAAGGAGTATTACCTGGCGTATAAACGTCACCTTCATCAACGACTCTTTCGTTGAGCTTACATGAAAAGAGATGAGACTTATCGTACTCTCCTAAAAGTTCCCCCTTTGCATTGAAGTTTAAAGACCGATTACGAACAACACCTTTTTCATCTTTGTAAGCAACACTTCCACCTAAAATCCCTATCGAGTATTTACGACAAAGTTCTTGGATATTCTTGTAATGTTCGTTATCCCTTTGAACTAAATACTCTGTTAGCCCTGTACCATCAGACATTGAGTAGTAACATTCTGGTAAAAATGCAAAAGAGGCTCCTTTGTCAGAAGCCTCATATAACAATTGATCTAATTTTTTAAGATTGGCACGATAATCGTACATACTTGTCATTTGGACAAGAGCAAATTTCATTTAAATTCTTTTCCCAATAGCGTAGTATGTGAAACCTAGTTCATTTACCCTTGAAGTTTTAAATAAATTTCTTGCATCAAAAATTACTGGTGCATTTAAACGTGTCATTAATTCATCATAATCAGGAAATGAAAACTCACGCCACTCAGTAATTGTTACCAGTGCATCTGCTCCATTTAAACAGTCATACTTATTTTCAAAAGATTTTAAAGATGAATGATAATTTTCACCGACTGCACTTAAAAAAGTTTCCGTAGCAACAGGGTCGAAGAACTGAACTATTGCACCAGCATCAATAAGCTCTTTCGCCATTACTAATGCAGGAGATTCCCTAACATCATCCGTATTCGCTTTGAATGCGGCTCCCCACATTGCAAAAGTCTTTCCACTAAGATTTCCCTCATAGTGCTTTTTAATTTTTTCGTACATATAAAGTTTTTGATCATCATTAACTTCCTCTGTCGCGTCAACGATTCTCAACTTTTGTCCGTATTCTTTAGCAGTATAAATTAATGCTTTTACATCTTTAGGAAAACAACTTCCCCCATAACCTGGACCAGGATAAAGAAAGTGCTTACCAATTCTTTGATCACTCGCAATACCTTTTCTAACTTCATTAATATCAGCACCAACAGTGTCACACAGCCTCGCAATATCATTAATAAACGAAATCTTTGTCGCTAAAAAACAATTAGCTGCATATTTTGTCATCTCTGCTGATAGATTCGACATCATGTAGATTGGATTACCTTGCTTAACTAAAGGTTCATAAAGTTCTGCCATTGTATCTGCCGCATACTGATCAGCATGACCAATAACAACTCGATCAGGTCTCATAAAATCATCAATTGCACTTCCCTCTTTTAAAAATTCAGGATTGTTGACGATATGAAATTTCTTATCAGTATTCTGGGAAACGATCTTTTTGATCTTCTCACAAGTTCCGACTGGTACAGTTGACTTAATGACGATTATTGCATCATCAGTTATATTTTGGGCCACATCTTTAGCTGCTTCAAACAAGTACGAAAGATCCGCACTTCCATCATCCCTAGAAGGAGTCCCAACGGCTAAAAAAATTGCTCTAGAATCAGCTATCCACTCTAGACCAGTTGAAAACTTTAATCTTTCAGATTTAATATTTCTTTCTAGTAAATCATTAAGTCCTGGTTCGTATATAGGCGACTTTCCATCCCAAAGCATTTTAATCTTTCTTTCATCAATATCAATACATGTTACATCGTGGTTAATTTCAGCAAAACATGTTCCACTCACAAGACCGACATAGCCTGTGCCAATAACAGAGATTTTCATATATAGTCCTTATCATATTAATATTCGTAGGCTAGAATAGCAGCTTAATCGTAATTTTGGAATCAGAGACTTTTATGATTGGTGCAGCGCTCAAGTTTATTTTCGCCGGTGGAATCATCTATTGGCTTGTATCAAGTGGAAAGCTCGACCTTACTCTTATTAGCAGATCTATAAAGTCTGGTCCAGAAATCTATATTGGAATTTTAATTTATATTGCAGTTGTAGTCATGACAAGCTTTCGTTGGCAACTCCTACTGCAGCAAAAAGCTAAGAGTAAATTAAGCTTGAAAAAGATTTTACCTATAAACTGGATTGGCTTATTCTTTAGTACTTTTCTTC
>CAWUIU010000024.1:0-17518 GCA_963922285.1 uncultured Oligoflexia bacterium
TCCAATAACGATATGAATGGGCAATTGTTGCATCTGTAATCGCGTTATTTACACCATCAAAAAGAGAAGAGAAGTTTCCTCGACAGAGATTGAAGACATCTAAGCCTTCTTCCGCATTTGATGAAGTTGAGGCTGGAAAAGTGAAGCCATTGGTATAAGGACGATTATGAATCTCTATCGACATATTTTTATAAACAATATTTGGTCTTAAGTACTTCGTCACATTACAACTATTACGGTCAAATAGTGATGATATAGAAACAAACCTCATCATACTTGAGTCTAGGTTCGGAGCATTTGAACAATTAGAGTTGTACGTTGAGTCACTGTTGTGTAGGCTGTCTTGAGTTGTATCGTAATAGCCTCTAAGACACAGAAGATCATGGGCCTTTGCTTTTGCGTACTTCGGACCTTCAAGTCCAGGATTGTTATATGCAGCACTTTCATCAATAAAGCTTGTATCATCCCCGTTAGACATGAGAACAATAATTGTATAAGCATCTCTTCTGAAAATGCCGTTTGTCTGATTGCTCGCTAAGATATCTATAGATCTCTGTGCACCATTTTCAGCTGAACCAGAACTAGGGTAATTTCCAATATTTGTTATAACGGAAGAGGCACTTGATGTACTAATTGTCGTTACACCACTTGGTTTTCTTGAATTATCAGCACTAAAAAAATAAGCTCCGTTGTTACCGGTTGCATGAAGTGGAACCATCATAACGTTGTAATCAAATCTGTCTTCAATATTGGCAACTAGACTGTTAAGCGCTGTCTTGGTTTGATCATTGATAAAGCTTGAACTTGAGGTATTATCCCAAATAAAAAGTAAATCAACAGGTGGACGATCTTTGTGAGAACCTGCACATAGATAGTCTGAAGATTCTTGACGTGTTCCTGTTTGATCAATGTCAAAGTTCTCGGGAGCCTTAAACTCTTCTTTTGCACATGAAAATATTAATAAACAAATTACTATTAAACGTATCATATTCATCATATCGGTTAGTTGACAGAGGAACTTTAGTATTGGAGTAACATTCTATGTCTTTCTTCTATAAAATGGAATTTTTAGCCCATATTCTTAAGAATATTAAAGGGTTATAATTAAATATACACTCATCAAGGATTACAAATGTCTGACTGGTACTATGTAGAAAATAACGATAGGGTTGGCCCTGTTTCACAAGATGAAATGTTCTCGTATTTTAAAAATGGCAAGCTTAATTCGGAAAGCTACATATGGACGGCTGGCTTTGAGAATTGGGTTAAGGCCGATGAAGTGGATGCATTTAAAAGTCTGTTTTTATCTAAAGCACCAGAAATTCCTGGAATGCCACCTGTTATAGATGATCCAATTTATGTAACATATGGTTGGAATGAATTAGCTGATGACGACAAAGTGATCAGTATAAAAATCGGAAGTGATAGAGGTTCTGACTCTGAAATTGAATATGGACCATATACCACTTTAGAAATAAGAAGAGCATATGGTGAGAATCGAATTAATGATCAGACACTCGTTCACATTCCAGGAGCTGACGACTGGATTCCTCTGTGTGAAATGCCAATTTATGAAAGACTTTTTAATCAAAAACCACCCGTTCCAGCAGCGGATGAAAGAAGATCAGGTGTTAGGAAGCCTTTTGTTGCTAGGATGTTTGTCCATGATAAAAACATTTTATTAGAAGGTGTTTGTCGCGACATCTCGATAGGTGGATTACAAGTTTTGGTTTCAGATAACCCATTTGAAGTTGGGGAAGAGATAACTCTTAATGTTCATCCTGACAATAGTGAATATCATTTTGTTACAACTGGTCTTATTGTTAGAAGCTTAGAGGCGAATCAGGGCTTTGCACTTAGGTTTGTAAATTTAGACAACGATGCTGAAAATGCTATTGAGAACTATATAAGTCAACATTAAGAATGTATAAGCAGCGAATAATCGAAAGTTACAAATCGACAATAGGTAAAGAAAGTATTTATACGGTCTCTTTTGGTTCAGAATTTGAAAGGCAAGTTATTTTTTTTCATGATATTGGAGAGTATCATGATCGCTATACAGACTTTGCACAATTTCTCTTTAATCAACAAATTGGAATTACTTTTATTGATATGAGAGGTCATGGTTTAAGTTCAGGTACACGAGGACATGCTTCAAGTGTAGATGAGATTATTGGAGACTATGAAACTGTCTTGAATAAGAAAAAAAATTACCTTACACAGAAAAACTTTATGTTTTGTGGTCATGGTGTCGGTGCGCTCATTGCAATGAACCTCGCTTCTGAATATTGTGATTTAAAAGGTCTTATATTAGTTAATCCAACAATACGATATAGAGTCTTTGGAGACCTGACACTAGAAAAATATCTTGGGAAAAGATCAATATTTGATAAATTCAGACTTTCACTTGCCTTTAGAGGTGAGTCGGTTAGTCTAGATCAAGATGTATTAAGGAATTATTCTCATGATCCATTAGTTAATAAAAAAATGACGATTGGTATGTATAAGGCCTTAAGGGAGCTTTTTGATCGGGTAAAGTATGTGTCATATTTTATAAATGTTCCCGTGTTCTATGTAATGGGAATGGAAGATCAGATTGTGGACTTGAATATGAGTGAGCTTTTTAGTGGAAGCATTGATCACAATATTCTCTTTTTGAAGAAGTATAATGAACTTGGACATGAATTATTTAATGAAATTCATAGAGACAAGGCTTTTGAAGATATTTATAATTGGTTAAAAGTAAATATATTAACGGATATTTAATGAAGAAAACTCTAACACTAGTTGCGGTATTAATAATTGTTTCATGCTCAAATTATTCTAAGCATATGATTAAATCTGGAGATTTTGTCATAAGGAATGGGAGTTATAATAATATGACTTGGAGTGAAGACTTAGAGATGAAGCGAATTTCTTGGTTTACAGAACTGACTCTACTATTTGACTCAATATATGCAACAATTCCTGAAGAATCAAAGTTTTTAAGCTGGTTTACAGAAGATGAAACTGCACGACTAAGAAATTGTAGTGAAAAACTCGTTACAATGAATTACTCGCTTGACGCTGAAAAGATATCTCATCAAATGTTTAAAAGTAAATTAAGAGGTTATACATACGAAGAGGTTTCTGCGCCAAATTTTGTAAAGTCTTTAAAGTCTCATCCTGACTTTTCTGAATTTTCTCTCTCTCTTTATAAGGTTAAGGTTTTTTGTCGTGTAAATAAATCTAATGATAAAATCTCGATAACTTTCCCAAACTTTGAAGAAGTTGTATTGTAATTTCAGTTACCTAGAAGATAAGATCATACTCTATTTTATAAAAAGAATCTAAAGATATATGCTTAATTTTCCGAATAGACTCTTAGGAGTCTAATGGTTCATGAGTGAAAAAAAGTTTGATAGATTTGGACAGTATCTTATTCTAGATCATCTATTAGATGGAGGTATGGCTAAAATTAGTCGTGCACGTGTTTTAGGTGAACAAGCGGATAAGATCGTCGCCATCAAGATGGTACAAGAAAAGTATTCAAAAGACGAATCTTTTAAAAGTATGTTCCTTGATGAAATCAAAACGACTTTCGGACTAATACATCCAAATATTGTTCAGACTTACAATTCAGGAGTTCATAAGAATCAGCTCTTTGTTGCAATGGAATATTGCGATGGGAGAAATCTTAAAGAATATATTGAAAAATTAAAGAGTAATAAATACGTATTTCCAATTGAAATTTCAGCATTTGTTATTATTCAAGCAGCACAAGGATTACACTACGCACATACGTTTACAGATAAATTAACAGGAAAGCCTTTAGAGATTATTCACAGAGATATTTCTCCACATAATATCATGTTAAATTTTGATGGGTCTGTTAAAGTCATCGACTTTGGTATTGCTAAGTCTGAGACTAATAGTGACGCAACTCAGGCAGGGACGATCAAAGGTAAATTATCGTATTTAGCACCTGAATATCTGGAACAGAAAAAACTTGACCCTCGGTATGATCTATTTGCCCTTGGAATAACTCTTTGGGAAATGTTATGTAGTAAAAAGTTATTTAAAGCTTCAAATGACTTTGCTGTTTTTAAAAAAATTCAAGAGTGTAAGGTTCCTAAGCCTTCATCGATTAGTCCTAATGTCCCAGAGGAACTAGATAAAATTGTTCTTAAAGCATTAGCTAAAGATAGAGATCAAAGATATAAGAGTTGTGAAGAATTTGCTAGAGACTTGAACAAATTTTTATACTCACATTTTCCAGAGTTCAACCCATCTGATTTATCATATTTTGCAAAAGAACTTTTTAAAGAAGAGATAAAGAGCGATCGTGATAAACTTTATGAATATGGAAAAATCGATATTTCTAGTTATAAAGAAGACTATCGTAAAGAACTCCAGGGTGAAAGTAGCACGTCTTCTTCATCTGATGGAGATATTACACTAGATTCAGTTAGTTCAACTCCTAAAAAAAATAGAATAACAGAGAAGAGCGACGGTACCAGAATTAATCAAACTCGTGGTGGAAATGAGATTGAATTTGCTGAGCTGAAAAATGCTAAATCGAAGAAAAGTAAAACAGCAGAAATAGAAATTGGCTTAGAAAGACGTGGGTCACCGAGGGCTACAAAGAAAATGAGTGGTGAAACAAGACTTCAGACTGTTAAGTCGAGTTTGCCAAAGAAGTCTACTCATAGAACGACAATTTCGAAAAGTAGTCGTGTAGGTGGTTCAACAAGAACACATACCCGAGCGAAAACAAATACAAAGATATCAACGGGGAGAGGTCATGGATCTTTAGTGAAGATTGCAGCTATTGCAGTATTTCTCTTTGTTGGTGGATTCTTTGTAAAAAATAAATACATAAACAAAGTTCCAGAGCTTGTAAAAAAAGCTGAAAAAGTTATTGATAATGAGATGAAAGGAGATACAACAGTTAAGACTGAGACAACTGTAAGAGGTCCTTCAAGTAAAGAAGTTTCACTGAAGTTAAAGAACATCAATCGCCGTAGAACGAAAGTATATGTTAACGGTGTATTGAAGAATATTAGTGTTTTAAATACTGTAAAAGTTAATATAGGCGAATCTCTAACGATTCGTGTTGAAAGACCTGGTCGTGAGCACTACGTTGTAACAAATTATGTTGCTACTGAAGATTCAACTGTAATCGAAGTTAGAGAAACACCATATGCATCATTTGGATATCTTATTACGAGTCGTCCATGCTTTAAAGGAAAGGCATATTTTGAGCTATATGGAGAGTCAAGAGTTGAAAGATTACCTATCAAGTACAAGAGAGGTATTCCATTTCCTGCAGAAACGAAAGACTCAGGTGAAGTACAAGCGGCTGAGCATGAGATCTACATAGAAAGAGAAGGACTTGATCTCAAGAGAGGTATTAAGTTTAAAGTTTCAGATAAGTCAATCGTTGATTTATGTAAGCTTATCAATTAAATTTTAAAAACTTCATGAAGTTAGCGCAAAACAATCATTAGATATTTTCTTCTTCACTCATTTCTTGTTTAAAGATATTATTTTTTCTCATGTTTATTAGCTTTAAAATATCAGCAGCAGTCTCTTCGAGTGCTTTATCTGTCACATTGAAAACTGGCCATCTTTTGTTGGCTTTAAAAATATTATTAGCCCATTCAATTTCTTCGGTAACTTTAGTAGTATCAGCATAGTTACCTGTATGTTGTTCAGCACCTAGACGGTTGAGTCTATTCTTGCGAATTGAATATAGAGCATCAGGGTCGATAGTTAGTGCAAAGACCTTTCGTTGGTCCACTTGAAAAAGTTCTGTTGGTAAATCTTGTCCATTTATAATTGGAATGTTAACGACTTTTATCCCATGTTGAGACAAGAAAACGGATAAAGGAGTTTTCGATGTTCTCGAAATTCCTACTAATATAACATCTGCTAGATGAAGAGTGTTAACGTTTCTTCCATCATCATGATTTAATGTAAATTCCATTGCTGCAACACGATCAAAGTATTCGTTGTTTACTTGATGTAATAATCCAGGAACAGCATTTGGCTCTTGTTCGAAGTAGTTTGAAAAAGTCATAAGGACTGGGCCTATTAGATCAAGAGCCCGAACATGACGTGAACGAGATATCTCGGTAATATACTCTCTGAGTTCAGGATCGACGATTGTATAGATGATGAGATCATGGTGAATAGCTGCTTCATCAACGATTGATAGAATCTGTTCTTTGCTTCTAACATTTTTAAATCGTGTGAAATAAACATCTCTATCTGGAAATTGAGTCATCGCCGCTCTTGAAACACCTTTTGCTGTTTCACCAGTTCCATCTGATATTATTATAATTTTCATTTTTTTTACAAGGCTCATTTAATTGCTCTCTTTAATAATTTCTTATGGTTATTGTATCACTAGCAAAACAGAATTTCTTCAACGAAGAAATGTTCAGATAAAAATTTAACCAAATTTAAACAAGTCTCTGAGAGATATAGTCAAGTAGATGTGTTGTTTCTTCAAGAGGATTAAAGTCTTTTTTTGGAGTAACTTTTTTGAGAAATGTTTTTTGTGATTTTGCTAAGCGTCTTGTGGCAATATAAATTTTTTCAAGAAGCTCATCCTTTGATGAAATTTTACCATTTAGATAATCGATCGTTTCTTTGTACCCAATTGACTGTAATGGCTTTTCTGTACCAGTAAAACGACTCTCTAGGAGGTTTTTGACCTCTTCAATAAGCCCAGAGTCGATCATTTTTGCAGCACGCTCTTTCATTAAGTTCCAGTGTAGCTCTTTTTCCAAGTGCATATTGAGGTGAATGATATTCCAATCTGGATATTGATTAATTGAAAAATCATAAGGTTGGTTCTTGTCACTCTTTTTCTTTTCTTCTGAGATAGGAGAACCTGTCATTCTATAATGTTCATAAGCCCTTGTAATACGATAGTGATCATTTTCATGAAGGATTTTTAACGACTCTGGATCATGTTCTTTTAAGTATTCGAGAAAGAATGTAATTCCTCTTTCTTTCAGCAGCGATTCAGACTCTGATCTAATCTCATCGCTGATCGTGACGGAGTCATACATTCCTTTTATAAGCGCTCTTAAATAAAATGTTGATCCACCAACAAGTATAGGAATAATAGACTTATCATGGAGCTCATCAATTTTCACTTTTGCCAACTCGATAAATTCATTTGCATTTAGTTCATTTGAAATTGAGGATATATTAACAAGATGATGTTGAATCTCGGCAATCTCTTCTTTTGAAGGCTTTGCCGTTCCTATGTTTAATTCTTTATAAAAAAGGAGGCTATCAAAATTAATTATTTCAAAATGTCGTTCTTTAAAGTGTCTAGCAATGTCGATGCTAGTCTTCGTCTTTCCTGTGGCCGTTGCGCCTGATATGATAACTATATTCTTAGTTGGCATAGAACTTCTTTACAATTTTCTTTTCAGTAAGTGATTTAAGCGACTTTATTTCGATAAGTTTCGGGATTCCTATTTTGTCAATGAATTGACTAATTTTTACCGTCGATAAATTAACTGATGAAAAATTAACTTGATCTGTATTTGGATTATTAATTTCATTTTCAAGAATATCTGAAAAAACTTGAATGTAAGGAGTTTCTTCAAATACACTTGGAATACTTCTAAGAACGATTGTCTCTTCATCGAGGCGATCGCATTCAAAACCAATTTCTTCCATTTCAGCAAAGAATCTATTCTCATTGGCAAAAATACTACATTTATATGGCTCTGATATAAGAAGAGGAACAACTTGTGGATACTTCTTTTGTAGTAATGAGAGAAGTTCAAAATTTAGAATAGGATTAATATTTAAAAAATAATTGGTCTTTATACTTTCATTCAATTGCAGAAAGTAGATCTGTCCTTCAATATGTTGAAGAGTATATTGATCTTGTGATTCAAAGAGTGCGCTTTGTCCAAATGAGTTAATTATTGGCTCAATAGGTCTTGATTCTTCTTTGAACAGATCAATACTATCGTTATCACGATTTAGACTTTGCCAAATCTGATTACTACTCAAAGATTCTCCATGAATAGGTCGATCGAGATTATGCTCAATTTGCTCATTGCTTGAAAAGTCTTGAAAATTATTTTTTATCTCTTTAATTGTTGAAGAAATAAGAGAAAAAACTTCACTTTCATTTAAAAACTTAACGAGAATTTTGTTTGGGTGAACATTCACATCTAATTCATTTTCAGGAACGCGAATATTGATATAATAGTGTCCAGTCGTTCCAAAGCCCCATAAGGCTTCCATATTACGAATTACAATTTGGTGTATTTTCTTATCGATAAAAAGTCGATTGTTAACAAAGAGAAATTGCTGTTTTCCAGTATTACCTTTGGTTGAATGATGACTTAGATGACAAGAGACAGTAGCACCAAGATAGCTCTTCTCTTCAAAGTAGAGGCTTTTATTTATATTCTTCTTATTCTTAAAAAAGACATCGATTATTCTATTATCTATTTTCCCATCTACAATTGGACGATAGATTTCTTTATCATCTTCATCAAATTGTACAGAGAATTTAATCGATGGATTGGCCAATAAGAAAGCATTGATAATTCTCTTAAGAGCATTCTTCTCACTAATTCTTGAGCGAACAAATTTAAGTCTGACCGGTGTATTATAAAAAAGGTCCCTGACAAAAATAGAGGTGCCATACTCACTGGCACGATACGGGGAATGTTCAATTGTCTCAGCACCATGAACAACAATTTTTCCACCATTTTCTAAATCACCCTTTGGTATCGAATGACACGAAACACGAGCTATACTTGAAATTGAAGCGAGAGCCTCTCCACGAAAGCCAAAAGTATTGAGTTGATAAATATCTTCAAAGCTTGTGATCTTCGATGTGGCATGACGGCAAAATGCAAAGGGAAGGTCTGCAAATGAGATTCCCGTTCCATTATCTTCAATATTGATGAGATCAAGGCCATTATTATAAATGGTCACCTTTACTTCAGTCGCACCAGCATCAATTGAGTTTTCGAGTAACTCTTTTAAGACATTTGCCGGCTTTTCAACAACTTCACCAGCTTTAATCTGATCAATGATGTGCTCAGGCAATAAATGGATATTCTGTGATTCTTGCATGTTGATATTTATACCAACAACGAGGAGAACAGGCTATTGTTCGCTGTGTCTAATCCTAGTCTTTATAAAAGTTTACTTGGTTACGACCACCTTCTTTAGATTTATAAACAGCTTCGTCTGCACGTTTAAAAAGGTCAGTTCCAGTGTTTACACCTTGTCTATAGTCAGAGACTCCAATTGAGGCCGTTACAGGTAGCTTTTGATCTTCATAGATAAAGTCATGGGACTCAAGAAGTTTTCTCAATCTTTCTGCTATTTCATAAGACTGCTTAAGATTAGTCTTTGGTAAAAGGATAACGAATTCCTCACCACCATATCTTGCAAAAGTGTCGTCTTCTCTAACACCATTCTTTCTAATGAGTTCAGCAACTTCTTTTAGGACGAAGTCGCCTGCATCGTGACCATAATTATCGTTAAGAAGTTTAAACTTATCGAGGTCAAATACAAGTAGTGAAAGCGGGTTACCTGTGACTTTTGACTTCTTAACTTCAAGATCGATTTTATTGTTGAAATAAGTTTTATTATAGCAACCAGTGTGACGGTCTGTATTTGCTTCCAGGTTTAGCTTATCATAAGTTAATCTTTCAGGATCACCTTTTGGAAGATACTTTAGTGCAAGTGAGCCAAGCTTGATAATATCACCTTTAGTTAATTCTTTAGAACCTTCTATTTTTTCATTGTTAAGATAAGTCCCATTACGAGAACCCATGTCTTCAACACCATATCCAGATTCATTCTTAACTAATTTAAAGTGTTCTCTCGAGATACCATTAAATTCAAGAGTAATGATATTCTTAGCACTGCGACCACAAGTTATTTCATCTTGTGTTAAATCAAAAAGAGTACCGTTTAATTCTCCACCTACAACAAGAAGTGCTGCCGGTTTTAGATCCGCTTCATTTTCTGCTGAAGCTAATGCTGCGTCGATGTCGGTAATTACAATCGTTGAATCGTCACTCATTCCTATTCCTCTTTCATTCGTAAATGACTGATTTATTTGATATTATCCTGCTAATTCTAACTCTGCTCCGAATAAAAAACAACCGGGCAATTGGCAAAACAGTATACTCCAAGTCAGGATATGTCTTACCTCTTCGATATCTACAAAGAAAGCTTGATAATTATTTTAGCTTTTAAAGTTTGTCTAACCATTCAAAAGTATAGATTTTACCTGCTTCAACCCCTGGTTGATTAAAAGGGTCAATTTTCATTGCTTGACCACTGATAGATGTTAAGAGTTCAAAAAATACAATTAGTTGACCAATATTCTTTTCATTAACAGCATCAATCTTGAACTCAATATAAGGAATCTCTTGATCGTCAAAAGCCTTTTTTGTGCCAAAATATTCTGCGTCCATTAAATTCTTTAGACTATATGGACTCAGCTTTTTAAGTCGTGAGTGATTGAAATTATTTTTAAGAGGGAAGTCATTCTTTGTCTCGCTAACGTGAATGAGCATCATTAGTTTGTTAAGCGGTCCTTCCATAAAAAGTTGAACTTGCGAATGTTGATCAGTCGCGCCGTATGAGGGAAGAGGTGTAAAACCAACTCTCTTTCCATTAGAGTCCTTCTTTCCTAAACTCTCGGCCCATAATTGAACAAACCAAAATGATAGGTCTCTAAGAAGTGAACTATAAGGCATAAGAACAGTTTCATTATAACCTTTTTCATACATTGAAAGTATTCCGTTAACGGCTTTTTCAAAGTTGTCGCTTGAACATAATTCATGTGCATAATCATATGCACTCGAAAGAAGCGTATTTATATCAATCCCTGCAAATAGAGCAGGGAGAATTCCAACAGGTGTTAAAACGCTAAAGCGTCCACCAACAAAAGTAGGGACTTCAAGACAAGTGATTCCTAATTCTCTTCCAAGGTCCAATAAAGTACTTTCCTTGGGATCTGTTGCAAAAACAAAATGCTCTTTTAAGTTCTCTTCTGCTATACCACTAGCCATTAGCTTATTTGCAACAATCGCAAAAGTGGCCATTGTCTCAGCTGTTCCACCAGACTTTGATACAACGTAGAAGAGAGTATCAGTTAGTTCTAGCTTAGAAGTCTTCCTTGCTACATCATCAGCGTCTACGTTGTTAAAGAAAACAAAATTCGTCTCGTTATTTTTTAAGGCTGAAATAAGCATCTCTGGACCAAGAGAGCTTCCACCAATTCCAATTTGAGCGAAGTTCTTCTTGTTCTTAAACTTTGTGTATACTGCAAGACAAGAGTCGAGCAGATGTTGGTTTTTTAATTGGTTAACAAAGTCAAATCTCTCATGATTCTTAAATTTAATAGTAAGATCAGAGATGTCCTGTGAATTTAGATTAAACTCAACGTTGTTAGAAAATGAAAATTCCATGAATATTCCTTATGTATATTGTTTCTTTAAGTTTCTTGCGATGAGAACTCTTTGAATCTGATTTGTCCCTTCAACAATTTGCAGGACCTTCGCGTCTCTCATAAATCTTTCAACAGGATATTCTCTTGTGTATCCAACGCCGCCAAGAATTT
This sequence comes from uncultured Oligoflexia bacterium, assembly GCA_963922285.1. Classification (GTDB taxonomy): domain Bacteria; phylum Bdellovibrionota; class Bacteriovoracia; order Bacteriovoracales; family Bacteriovoracaceae; genus Halobacteriovorax_A. Next base: position 11,615 of record CAWUIU010000024.1, read on the forward strand.
GTACAGCATCTGTTGTTACACTCATGGCCGTATCTGTTGCTTTTAGTTTTGCCATGCTCGCTAGCTTTTGATTATTTTCTTTATTATCAAAACTTTTTGCCGCAGCTTGAACAAGAAGGCGTGAAGCTTGAGTTTCAGTTTCCATATCGGCCATCATAAATTGCAGACCTTGGAAATCGAATATTGGTTGTTTGAATTGGCTTCTTGTAAGAGAGTAGGTGATGGCTTCATCCAGTGCACGTTGGGCGCAACCAACGCCAATGGCACCAATTGTAAACCGACCTCTTTCAAGAGCACCCATGGCAACTTTGAATCCCATACCCTCTTCTTTTAAAAGATTCTCTTCTGGTACAAAACAATTTTCGAAGACCAACTCTCTTGTCGGTGAAATTGTCCATCCCATCTTCTTCTCTTTCTTACCAAAGCTAAAGCCTTCAGTGTCTCTTTCAACGATAAAAGCAGAGACGCCTCGAGATCCTTCCTCACCAGTTCTGGCCATGACAATATAAGTCTTGGCAATACCACCACTTGAAATCCAAAGCTTTGTTCCATTGAGAATATATCCGCCATCAACTTTCTTTGCTGTTGTTTTTAAACTAGCAGCATCAGACCCTGATGATGATTCAGATAGAGCGAAGGCTCCAATTTCTTGTCCTGAAGTTAATTCAGGTAAGTACTTCTTCTTTTGCTCTTCAGTTCCACCATCTTGGATGATAGCTTGAACCATGGCCGAAACAGAAACAGTGACCGCGTAAGGAACCGAAGACTTTGCAATCTCTTCAAGAGCATAACAGTAGTCTTGATAAGTAAGTCCTGCGCCACCGTATTCTTCAGAAATTGTCATTCCAGTAAATCCAAGTTCACCGAGCTGATTAAAAATTTCCATTCTAAATTCACCGGCCTCATCATCATGTTCCATGAGAGGTTCAATTTTTTCTAAACGAAACTTTTTAAGAGCATCCACGATCTCTGTCTGCAATTCATTCATCAGTATTCCTTATTTAAAATTGAGCGTATTATTCAACATTTATTTGGTTTTGTTAAGGTATGGGGTTGCTTTTTGGACACTGTGCGCATCTGTCTGGCGACAAATATGACATAGGTCATGGTATTTATAATGATATCGGCATGTTGTCCAATAATTGTTATTTTTAAATGGTGTGTCGTCTCTGTTAGACTAGTTATATGGATCAATCAGACATATCAAATAATATTCAAGGACCAAATCAAATTGAGATCACCAATAGCTTGCCGCTAATGATGATTAAGGTTCTCTGCGTCGTCACAGTTCTACTAACTTTTATCATTTATCCATTCGCTAGATTTATTGCTGAGAAGATTTTTCTTTAAAATGTTGTCCAATCATTACAAGAATTGCATTAATATTATTGAATAAAAAAGACCCACTTTATGAGTAGGCCTTGTGATTTATATTTCTATACTCTGTCGAGCAGTTTTTAATTTTTAAACTAGTGTTTTAAAGTGAGCCCTTACCATCCTCAAACAAATGGCAAAATTGAGAGATATCATAAATCATTGAAGTCAGTAGTTAAACTTTACGTCTATGATTGTCCAAATACTTTAAAAGCAGAGGTTAGAAAATTTATAAGTTACTACAATAAGAAAAGATATCATGAGTCCTTAGGAAACGTAACGCCGGATTATGTGTTTTATGGAAAGAGAGAAAAAATAATTAAAGATAGAACAGAAAAGAAACGACTAACTTTAGAGAGAAGAAAAAATTACAATAAAGGATCAAAATCAATTATGCTGTGTTAGGACATAAAAGAGCATGGTTGTCCCAAATGTGCTGAAGATTCACAAGCAGGCTTTCTAGTTTTTATTTCTATGCTCATTCGAGAAAGATGTGTCTCATATACTAGTGTTTTTAGAAAGCATTATGTTATTCCGGTCTAAATTATAGACATTTCAATCTAATATTTGATCAGAGACAGATATTTTCTTGAATGTCTTTAATATCTTTCTTAATGAACTCGTACAAATCTTCTCTTCCTGAAGTTGAATTACGTGAAAATCTCTCTAAAATACTTTGTGAATGTCTTGTTTCCAGACTATAAAAAGATATAAATTTGTCAATGAGTTCTTCATTTACAGCTAATTCTAGTTCTGCAATTTCTTTAGCTTTATCTTCTAAGAATTTTACTAAAACGCTTGCGTCCTGCTTAACTTCTCTCGGCATAAGAGGAATACCAAACAGTCGGTGGTCATTAGAATGCAAATGTAAACGTGAGTTATGAATATCAATAGTCTCAGCGATATCTAGACAGGATAATTTAATATCTGCATAAGCAGACGAAGAAATATAAAGTAATGTTAGTAGTATTGCTCTCATTTTGCTTATCCTTTGTTTATCTAAAACTAAGATTTTTAAATATAATATATTCATATTATACTAGACATATAAAATGTAATTTGACTCGTTGAAATAAATACAACTCACTGTAAATTAAATATACAGCTAACTATTTTCAGTTAGGTACCAAGGTCAAATTCATTTAATGAAATGTCTAGCTTTATAAGAGCCTCAGTCAATCAAAAAATTGTGTGATAACGTATCCATTTAAATTTCTCGCTAGTGACAGCCGGCATATCCTAGTCTTAGTAGTTCAATTTTTTCAAGACTTATATTGAAGATCGAATTTTAGAGGCCTTAAAGAGTGAAAATTTCTTACGATAGTTTGACCTTTGCTCCATTGAAGTAATAGACTTTCTAAGCTTTTCAAGTTTGGTAAAGGCATCATTATTATAGTGTTTTTTATAACTACCTAAGCCTAAGTAATTTGTATACATATGTGGATTATAAGGAGGGTAATGATTTGTTGAAAATAAGTACTCAATTCGATCATAGTCTTTCTTCTTTGGACAGATAATCCACTTGGCATCACATTCATCTTTTTCTAAAAATACAATTCGATGTGAACTTTTTAGCTGAATACATTTTCTTTGATCATGTTCGAGATGATTAATATATTTACTCTTTGAAATGAGATCTTCCTTATGATTTAGAAATGATACATCTAGACTGTAGTCTTTTTTTACACAAAATATTGAATCATTCGCTAAGATATTCTTCAGCTCACGATCACTCATCGCAAAGAGTTCAGTAGTAACAATCAAACAAGTAAATAATAAAAATAGCTTATACATAAGTTTGTTGTGGAGATACAAATATTTATGTAAGTAAAATTGTCTCGATCAAAAGAAAAATAATGACTGAGTATATATACTTTTAATCGTTTTTGTTTACATTAAATTAGTTTGGCATTTCACAATGTTTGGTTGACCAGTCGAATCTCTGGTCTCTAATGCAAATTCGTTTGTTGAATCATCTAAGCCAATGTAACTAAAACTATAATTAGTGTCTGAATTATTTGCTTGTTAACCATTTTATTCTTAGTTTTTTTGCTCATGCTTACAGAAGGCCCTCAAGTTTTCCAAGGTAAACAGCAGTGCCTTTCACGTATTCAATGGATGCAAAACTTGATAATGAAATGATAATAAGAAATATAGTCATGAATGCTTTCACGATGCTCTTCCTCTAAAGACTTCAATTAAAATTATATAGAAAACAGATTCGTATATATAGCGGGAAGAACTTACGTAGCTTATTAAAAGTACTTACAATTGATGCAGTAATACATTGATTTTACTAGCGTTTTACTTCCTTTAAAGGGCTATCATTTGACATCGAGCTCTATGATCTCATCTTGTAAAAGACAGGGATAAAGGAAGCTCGAATATGAAATTAGAATTTAGAGAAAACTTTTTAACACATTCCAAGTACCTGTACTCATTTCATGTAGCACTTGGCGTGTTGAGTATTTGCTTCCTTCTCTCAACTCTTTATTGGAATACTGACTTTGAAATTATTAAGTATCTCATTGCAAATCCTGATAATGTTTTTATCAACCGTGAATACTGGCGACTATTCACGACGATCTTTGTTCACGGAGATATGAGCCACCTCTTATCGAATTCTTTAATGCTCCTTGTGATGGGTAATTATGTTTATTCTTTTTATGGGAAATGGCACTTTCCTGTTATATCAATTTTAATGGGTGCGGTTGTAAACATTTTTGTTCTTATGAATTATGAAAAGAATATAAGTATCGTTGGAATTTCTGGTGTTGTTTATTATCTTTGGGGTTATTGGCTCTACATGTATCTAAAAGTTCAGACTCAATTACCACTTTTAAGAAGAATAATGAAAGTAACAATTGTTGGTGCTTTTATGCTCATTCCAGAAGTCTTTGCAGCAAACGTCAGTCATCTTTCTCACTTTCTTGGGTTTGTCCTTGGAGTCTTAGTAGCCGCTCTTTATTGGGGTATGAATCATAAAAAGATTAAGGCAGAAGAAAAATATGAAATGGTTTATGAGGATTGGGAATTAGAGCCTGAAACTTTTGATATTAACGAATTTCAATCGAATCAAAGATGGGATGAGAAATCATCTTCTTTCCATTATAAAAATTTCCAAAAGAAAAACCAACTTTCACCTTCTGATCCTTTTTCAGATTCTTCCAAGTCTTAAGAGATTTTTTAAGAGTGATATAAGTATGACTAGTTAACTTTCCCTTGAGAATCTGTTTACCTAGATCTACTTCTATATAGATACAACTCTTCTTTGGCTTAGAGGTACATTGATTTTCAACTTTCTGAATCTTCCCAATTTGGTACTCAGTATCACCACGATCGGCATAGAGCAGGGCAGAAAAAAGTAGGAGACAAGCATATTTCATACATATCTCCTATATTATTATCTTTGTAATTTTAGTAAATTCTTAGCGATGATCATAATCATAACTTCATTAGTACCAGCACCAATTTCGTTAAGCTTATTGTCTCTCATCATTCTTTCAACTGGGAATTCTCTTGAGTAACCATATCCACCATGAAGTTGAATAGCATCTAGAGCAATTTTCGTTGCAATTTTTGGAATAGCAAGTTTAACCTGAGCAGCAACAACTGGCCCTTGCTTCCCTTGATCATATTGATAAGCAACATTGTATAAGAAGTTCTTCATCATCTCATACTCAGTGGCCATCTCTGCAACCATCTTTTGAATCATTTGAAAGTTTCCAATTGTCTTACCAAATTGTGCTCTTTCATTTGCATATTTCACACACTGATCAACACATGCACCAGCGATTCCAAGGGAGATACCTGAAATTGTGATTCTTTCAATGTCTAAGTTATTCATCATGTGAGAAACAGAGTCACCTTCGTTTCCAACAAGCTGGTCTAGACCAACTTTTGCATTGTCAAAAACAAGTTCACCTGTTGGTGATGCTCTCATTCCCATTTTGTGAATTGGCTTACCAAATGTGAAGTGACCTTGATCTTTTTCTAAAATGAAAGTTGAAAGATCTTTCTTATTCTTTCCAGTTCGAGCGTAAACGTAAGCGATGTCAGAGTACTGAGCATTTGTGATCCACATCTTTGTACCATTTAAAAGGTAGTGATCACTTTGCTTTTCAGCTTTTGTCTGAATTCCAATTGCATCTGAACCATACTCAGGTTCACTCATTCCCATGCAACCAATATGTTCACCAGTAATAAGTTTCGGTAGGTATTTCGCTTTTTGCTCTGCAGAAGCATTGTTTTGAATATTGTTCACACAAAGAATTGAGTGGGCTAGGTAACTTAGAGTTGATGAGGCACATGCTCGTCCAAATTCTTCCATCACAACAGTTGCTGCAAGAGCACCCATTCCTGCTCCACCATATTCTGGATCTGCTGTGATTCCGAGAACACCAATTTCACCCATTTTCTTGAAAGCTTCAATGTTGAATGTCTCGTCCGTATCATGCTTTTCAGCAACTGGAGCAAGTTCGTTTCTTGCGAAATCGCGACACATATCTTGAATTTGTCTTTCCTCTTCGG
>CAWUIU010000025.1:0-17445 GCA_963922285.1 uncultured Oligoflexia bacterium
TAACAATAAGCATTTTTTTTATGACGAAAACACACTTTTAAACAATAAACAAGGTGCTATTGAAAAGCTAAATGACCTTCTTTCTGAAAAGATTGTACCGACTTGTAGTAGTTGTGGTTGTAAGTTACCCGATGATTCGAAGTTTGCAATCTGTGAAGACTGTTTCCGAAAAAGAAGATTTAGTCGCAGAAGTCCACGTGGAAAAGACGGTGGATTTTCAAAAGGTTCGGGTCGTCGAGGTGATAAAAAGTCGGGACCAAGAAAGGCTGGTGGAAAAAAGAAAGTCTCGAGAAAGAGAAAGTTTAAAAAGTGATGAATGTTTTAGATTATGCTCGTAGCGTTCTATTTGGAGAGTCTCTTGAAGACAAACTTAATGATCCTAGATGTGTAACAGACTTCTCTGGGAATATTTCTAAGATAAATTTTGATCAGATATTTCCGGGACGAGATAATAAAATACAATTCTCTAGTGATCAGCTCAAGTTCCCCAAAAAAGGTGGTCTGAAGCTAAAAGAAAAAAGAGGTCTTGCGCTACATTTCTTTGCAAATCATGAGTTATTAGCAATCGAGATCATGTGTGCAGCGATACTCTATCTGGATGTTCCAAAAGAAGATGAGTTTAAAATTCGAAAAGGTTTGTTAGCTACTATTAAAGATGAGCAGAAACATTTCTTACTTTATCAAAATCGTATGAAAGACTTTGCTAAAGAGTTTGGAAGCTATCCAATTAATGATTTCTTTTGGAGACAATTTCAAAAAATAAATACCTTTAGTGAGTATCTGGCAATGATGGCCCTGACATTTGAAGGTGCTAATTTAGACTTTGCAAAATATTATTCTGAAGTTTTTCGTGAGATAGGAGACTTAGAAACAGCTAGAATTATGGATATTGTCTATAGAGATGAAATTACTCATGTAGCTTTTGGTGGTCATTGGTTCTCTAAATGGCGTCAAAATCAAACAGTTTGGGAATACTTTGTTGATAATTTACCTTCTTTTGTTTCTCCTGCAAGAGCTAAAGGAATAATTTTTGATCGAGAGGGGAGAGAGAAGGCTGGACTTGATAAGGACTTTATCGATCAGTTAGAGAACTATAGAGATGACTTTAAAGTAACGAATAGGAAGCAATGGAAGTAAAATCTTGTCGTATAAACTTTGATTTTGAAGACTGTTTATTCAAAAATACTGCTAACTATAGAGTTGTAAATAAAGTTAAGCGCTTTGAATATATATATTTCTTTTTTGATACAACTCTTCCACTATTTGCTCAAAATTTTTATTCTGCTGAGTATTTGAAATATTTACAAGAAATTTTACAAAAGGAAATCAAGTTAAAATGCGAGGGGCCTTATGAGAATTTCTGGGGTGATCTTTCCTGTTTAGAACAAGCAAGAAGAAGAAACTCAAAAGTGGTACTTGCAAAGTGGTTACTTGAAAATAATTTAAATGATATCCCCTTGTATTTAAATGAGATTAAGGGAATAAGTCTTGATGAGGGGCAGTATTATTATCGTCCTGAATTTGGATTTTCGGGAATACGAAATAGAGTAGTTGATCATAATCAAGCAAGTACGATTGACGTTCCAGGGGTGATAACTCCGTACTTGGACATTCATACAAATTATGGAATTACTTTTTATGGTAATGAGTATTATATTTGCGAAAATATTATTGATAATGGTGTATTTGTCGGTGGGCGTATCTTGGGAGAAGAAACAGAGTATTTTACTAAAAAAGAGATAAAAGAAGTTATAGTCTATGTTAAAAGTTTTTTGAATAGTGACTTTGGGCAATTTGATAGCTTTACTTATCAAGTTGATGGAAAGCTTTATTGGAACCGAATTTCTGAAGTTAATTTTCGTAAGACGATGGCTAGCTTTATTAGATGTCTAAATACTACTTTTGGTCCTGGAAAATGGAAAGTCGAAAAGTCCAAAAATAAGGAAGCTCTAAAAGATTTGGTCTTAAGGCTTAATAATCAGTATGGGAAAGTTGTTTTGACTTCACCTGAAAATCACAGTCACTTAAGTTACTATATCTTGGATTAAGAAAACTTATTGTAGAGCTTTAGTGTTTCTTCAAGGCAGTCTTCAAGGTTTTTGGAAAAGATGACAATTCCATCTTGATGTCCTTCCATTACAAAGGAACCTTCACTCATTTTTTTTGATATACTCTGGGTTGCTTTTGCCATCTCAATCGTTCCATATGGAATATCTTTAGCAGTTGAAAGGTGAGAGTCTTCAATCATATTTTTCCACATTATTGTGTGATGAATATGAATAACACAAGTAATATCTTTATTGCTATCGTAAATGGCGGCGTGAGTAAGAGACTCACTAGAGGGCTTCATTGGTCCTTTAGATGAAACTTTATTATTGTAGAGGTCAAATCCCGTTACAATACAATAATGGCTACCGTTCAAGTTTCTTAGATGACCAGTTTGTGTTCCCGAGATAAGAAATTCAGAGTTATCAATCAATTTAGATAGATTACCGAAGCCGACTTTTTCTTTTGGGTATTCACCTATCAAATTTCTCTTATAAAGTTCTAGTCTAACTTTTTCTAGATCGGCATAGACATTATAATCTATGGATTTAGTTGGTTTAAAATCACTTAAGTTAAACTTTATAACACCATCATCAATTTCTTTCATAATAGATAACCAATTCTTTAATTCAGGTAAGCCTAAATTTATAATATTAGATACTTAAGAACTCTAGCAATTTATCGATAAGAAAAATAGTAGTTTATAGGTAGTCGATAAACTATTTGAGGGGGAGATTGATATGATCGATAAATTTATCGAGCAGATTAAAGAAAAATTACCATTTTTGAATCGCGATGATGAAGAGTATGAAGATGAGGAAGAAGAGGGATCGGGTTCTACCGCTCAATTTGATATGACAACATCAAAATTGGCTATAGCAAAACTTAAAGGACGTCAAAAGAAATTTCGTAAAGATGAAGATGATGAATACGAAGACGAAGATGAAGAGGACGCATCAGCAAAAAGAGGCAAAATTATTAGAATGATAGCAGCTGTAGTTGTTGTCTATTTTGGAGTTACAGAATTTGTTCTAAAAGAAGAGCTATCGCCTCAGCCAGTAAAAAAAGTTACAAAGAAAAAAGAAACTAGAAAAAAGCCGATAAAGAAAAAGTCTATTGATCTAGCTGTGAGTAAACCTAAATCTACACAAAAAGATAGTGTTGTAAAAAATAATATTGTGCCGAATGTTAAACCTGTTAGACCAAAATCTAACCCAAAACTAGAGCCGAATTCTGTTGAGGTACAAAAACCTGAATCTATAAACAATATTTCCGTTGAAGAAATTAGTTTAAACAACAGCGATATGGATAAAAGTTTGAATAACGAGTTAAACGATATAGAAAAGAGTTTGAGTCAAGATTTCAAAGCAGACTCTAATCTTGAAGGACAGCTTGATAAGATTACACAAAAGATTATTGAGGAACAACCCAAAGAGCCGATAGTTGAATTTACTGAAGCTCCTGACTATGAAAAATTTGGCCGAGGTTTAGTTTACAACTGCAAACGAGGTCATTGGGCATGTGTTGATAAAGAGTCATATATAAAATGTCGTAATCATAATAAATGGAGCGCACAAAATAACAAAAAAACTGATTGTATTACTGCACCAGTATACTCATCTAATTCTGACTGTAGAAAGATGCAACTATACAAGATAAATAAGGTTGAAATTCCTGACTGTAAATAGATATTTTTGTTAAAATTCAGGCAATATATTCAGATGGTTAACGACTATATTTTCTCTTAGAATTATCTTAGATTTTATAAAGGTACATTATTATTTTGTAGCTACTCAGGGAAAGCTATGGTTGATTTAAATTCGCCAATTATTAAAGAGTTTCTTATTGAATCATTTGATAACTTAGCAAGTATCAGTGAGGAACTCACAAAATATGAGAACAATTCAGAAGACTTTGAGTTGTTAAATGCTATTTTTAGAAAAGTACATACACTAAAAGGTTCTGCTAGCTTCTTGAGCCTTAAAAAACTTCAAGAAATTACTCATCACGGTGAAACTCTTCTTGATCTACTTCGTGATAAAAAAATTAATGTGAGTAGTGATATTGTTGATAGCTTACTTGAAAGTTTCGATGCCTGTCTTGGTATTTTAAAGAATATTGAAACTAGAGGTGAAGAGGGTGAAGATAACTATAACGAGCTGATAGCAAAATTAAGTGAACTAAGCAATCAAAGTATTCAAATTGAAAAAGAAGAGTCTTTAAAAAAACAAGACATTGAAGCTGAAGAAAATTCGCTAAAGATAGAAGTAACTAATACAGAAGAATTCTTTTCAAGTAAAAAAAGTCTACCATCAGACGATAATTCTTTGCAGTTCTTAAAGGAATTAATCGACAAATCTGAAGAGGTCGAAAAAGGAAGTTCTATTCCTTTAAAGAAAGAAGACCAAAGTGGTGTTAATGTATTCACAGAAAGTAGAGATCAAGACGTAAAGTTAATAGATGATCCAAGAGAAGTAACTCAATCCTTAAAAGTAGCAGAAAAAATAAATACTTCTGTAGAAATAAAAAAAGAAGTGTTTAAGAAATATTTAAATGAGGATAGTGTAGTAAAGGAAGCTTCGGCTAATGTAAAAAAGAAAGTTGCAGGGAGTAGTCTTGTTGATTCAGTCGTAAGAGTAAATGTAACTTTGCTAGACAAGATTATGAATGTTGTAGGAGAGCTAGTTTTAAACAGAAATCAAATTTTACAATATGCTAATCAAGATAGCTCATCTGAACTAAGTAGATTAGCTCATGCTCTTAATGCAATAACGACTGAGTTGCAAACAGATATTATGACAACAAGAATGCAACCAGTTGGTAGTGTTTTAACAAAATTTGAAAGAGTTGTTAGAGACTTGGCTCGTTCACAAGAAAAAAATATCAAACTTAATATTACAGGTAAAGATACTGAACTGGATAAAACTCTGTTGGAAGCTATTCGAGATCCGTTGACGCATTTAATCCGAAATGCAGTAGATCATGGAATTGAAAAACCAAAAGATAGAGAAGAAAGTGGTAAACCATCAGACGCTACTGTAAACATAAAAGCATATCATGAAGGTGGACAAGTTACAATCGAAATCAGTGATGATGGTAAGGGGATCGATCCTGATGTCATTCTAAAAAAAGCAATTGAAAAGAGTTTAGTCTCAGAAAATCATAAAAATTTAAGTAAAAAACAGATTATAAATCTAATCTTTGCTCCTGGCTTCTCTACTGCTGCAGCTGTCACTAATATCTCTGGAAGAGGTGTTGGTATGGATGTTGTAAAATCAAATGTCGAAAAGATTGGTGGTACGGTAGAAGTTAGCTCAGATATCGGAGTCGGGACAATATTCAAGTTAAAGATACCTTTGACACTTGCAATTGTGCCAGCCTTAGTCGTTCAAACATCCAACGAAACTTTTGCAATACCACAAGTGAATTTGATGGAACTTGTTAGAATCGAAGAAGATGATGATAAGAGAATCGAGATAATACATGATTCAGAATTTTTTAGATTAAGGGGCGATTTAATCCCTATCTTTAGATTAAATAAGGCATTAGGATATAAAGCTAATTTAGAAAATAAAGAAACTAATATAGTTATACTTAAAGCAGAGGGGAATGTTTATGGCCTCATAGTTGACTCCGTTCTTGATACTGAAGAAATTGTTGTGAAGCCGTTAAGTAGAGAATTGAAAGAACTTCAAATTTATGGAGGAGCAACAATAATGGGAGATGGCAGTGTCGCTCTAATTATTGATGGACTAGGCTTTTATAATCATATGAGTGGTAGTCAAACTCAGAAAAAAGACAATTCTATTGATATTGATCAAACAATGGAAGGTCATGTTGCTTACAACGATGAAGTCCTTCTTGGTAAACTAGGTGATGGAAGAGAATATGGTATTCCTCTGGCAATTGTACATCGTCTTGAAGAATTTAAAGTATCAGATGTTGAGTGGAGTGGGGATCAGCCGCTTATTCGCTACCTAGATAAGGCAATGCCTTTGATTAATTTAGAAAAAACTTTAGGGCTAGATGGTACATCATTAATTGAAAGTAAAGATAAGGATCTAGACTTACCTGTCGTTGTCATAAATATTAGAGGAATAAGAGTTGGGTATGTCGTATCTGAAATAAGTGACATTGCCATTAACTATAATGAGATCTCCTCAGAAACTTCGAGTAAAGTTGGCTTCTTAGGTGCTGCTTATATAAATGATAGTACAATCACGATTCTAGATGTTTATTCAATTTTTGATTCACAAAGATTTACAAGTCAAGAATCAAATACTGAACTTGGAACAATTCTTGTTGTTGAGGACTCAGAGTTATTTTTAAAAATACAGGAAGAAAATTTTAAAGATGCTGGCTTTTCAGTTATAACAGCAAAAAATGGTAAGGAAGGACTTTCTAAATATTCTAAAGATATCTTTGCGATAGTGTCAGATATCGAAATGCCGGAAATGAATGGTTGGGATTTTGTAAAAGAAATAAGAAAGGATAATACTGATATTCCCATGATCGCAATATCATCAGTTACAGGTAAAAAATATGACGAAATAATTGAAGCGGGGTTTGATTTATGCTTCGATAAGCAAGATAGTAAGAAAGCAATAAGCGCGTTAATAGAACTAGTGAGACAAAACTAATGGAAGTCTTAGAAACAACACAATTATGTGGTTTTAAAATTAAAGGTGATTACTATGCGATACCTGTATTAGAGGTTCAAGAAGTAATTAAGCCTTATAAATTAACACCAGTCCCTCTTTCTCAAAAGTATGTGAAAGGGCTAATCAATTTAAGGGGGCAGATTGTTACTTCCTTAAGTTTAAGAGAGCTTTTTAAGATGAATGAAGGCGATCTCGATGATCATATGAATATAATCGTCAGTCATGAAGAATCTTTATATGCTCTCGTTGTTGATGAGATACTAGATGTTATCGAGGTTGAAGAAAAGAATTTTGAGAGTATACCTGATACCATTAACGAGAATGTAAAGAAATTTATTAGCGGTGTTTATAAATTAGAGAAGCAATTAATTATATTATTAGATTTAGAAAAAATTTTAACAGTTGATGAAGGTTAATGGAGTAAATATGGAAAGTGTGAACAAAGACGTTTGTGTGATCAATTTTGAACAAATGATTGAGAAATCACCTATAAATATAATGTTAGCAGACCCTAGTGGTACACTTACTTATATGAATTCTCAATCTATGGAAACTTTAAAAACACTAGAACAGTACTTACCTGATAGAGTTGAAAACTTAGTTGGTAAAAGTATAGATTGGTTTCATAAGAATCCGGATTATCAAAAAAAAATAATTTCAAATCCAGATAATTTACCTAAGAAAGCAGTTATTAATGTTGGACCTGAAAAATTAGACTTACTAGTTACACCAATAGTTGGTAAGAATGGAGAATATCTCGGTCCGATGGTTTCATGGTCTATTGTAACAGATAAGATTAGAATTCAAGAAGAGATGGCACGTATGATGGAAATGGTTGAAAAGTCGCCAATTAATACAATGCTTGCTACACCCGAAGGAAATCTTATTTATATGAATGAGGCTTCAAAAAGCACATTAAAAACACTCGAGCAATATTTGCCAGATAAGGTAGAAAACTTAACGAATAAAAGTATAGACTGGTTTCATAAAAATCCTGCTGTACAAAGAAAAATTATAGCTAATCCAGACAACTTACCTCACAAAGCTATAATTAGTGTAGGTCCTGAAAAACTCGATCTTCTAGTTTCTCCAATTGTAAGTAGTGATGGTAAATATTTAGGTCCAATGGTGACTTGGTCTGTTGTAACTGAACAATTGAAATTAGAAAGAGAAATGGCGATGACTAATCAAATGGTCGAAAAATCACCAATTAATACAATGATGGCAACTGTAGATGGTACTTTGCTCTATATGAATGAAAATGCTAAAACAACGCTAAAGTCTTTAGAGCAATATTTGCCAGATAGAGTTGAAAACTTAGTTGGTAAAAGTATAGATATCTTTCATAAAAATCCAGAGGTTCAAAGAAAAATTATATCTGATCATAGAAATTTACCGCATAGGGCGGTTATAAGTTTGGGACCAGAAAAATTAATTCTGTTAATTTCTGCTATCTTGGATAGTAACGGAAACTATCTTGGCCCAATGGTGACCTGGGAGGTTGCAACAGATAAGTTTTCTCTGGTTGACGTCTTGTCATCTAGTGCAGATGAGCTAGCTAGTTCTGCGGATACTTTAATCGCTGTTTCGAGCTCTTTAACAGCAAGTGCGGAAGAGACTGCAGCTCAAGCAAATACGGCTAGTACTGCATCTGAAGAGATTAATGCTGGTGTTCAAACTGTTGCGTCGAATATGGAAGAAATGGTTGCTGCAATTAAGGAGATAACTCAAACGACTAATGAGGCTTCTTCATTGGCTAACGATGCGATGAAAATGGCTAAGTCAACAAATGAGATTATCAGCCAGCTTGGTGATAGTAGTATGGATATTGGTAATGTTATTAAAGTTATTTCATCTATTGCTCAACAAACGAACCTCTTAGCATTAAATGCTACAATTGAGGCCGCAAGAGCTGGTGAAGCTGGAAAAGGTTTTGCAGTTGTTGCAAATGAAGTTAAAGAACTGGCCAAACAGACGGCTAAAGCAACCAGCGACATTACTAAAAAGATTGAGGCAATTCAGGGAGATTCTAAGAACGCAGTTCATGCGATAGGAGAGATTTCAGAAGCTATAGAGAAGGTGAATGGATACGCAGGAAATATTGCTGCATCTGTAGAGGAACAAGCAGCAACGACAAATGAGGTTACACGAATTGTTACTGAAGCAGCAGAAGGTGTTAAGCAGATTAATGAGAATATTACCCAGGTTTCTGAAGCAGCTGCGAATACAGGTAAGGATGCTGCTAATGCTCAGGAGTCATCACAGAAGCTTCAGGGTATAGCAGAAGAGTTAAAAATTCATGTTAAGAAGATAGAGGTTTAGTGAAAATACTAGTAGTTGACGATTCAATAGTCTTTAGAACATCAATTAGTCAAGCACTTAATGAGGTGCCCGGTATCGATGTATTTAAAACATGTAGTAATGGAAAAATTGCTGTCGATATTGTTTCGAGAACGCCGGATATTGATCTTGTTACTCTGGACCTTGAGATGCCAGTGATGGATGGAATCGAAGCTATTAAAGAAATTAGAAAATTTAATACAAATATTAAAATTATAGTTTTTTCATCTTTAACTACTTCTGGAGCTGAAAAGACAATTGATGCCTTAGCTTCAGGGGCAAATGACTTCTTACCTAAACTGGTTGGAATGGATACAATTGAAGCCTCTTTAGAGGCTATAAAAAAGGAACTCGTACCGCGTATAAATGCGTTAGTTAAGAAAAAAACTGATTTTAAAAAAAGAAGAGTAAGTGAAGAGACTAGAATAGATGAAGAGAATAATAATATTCAGTCCATTGTCAAGTCGATGCCGATAAAGCCTAAACTTATAACAATTGGATGCTCAACAGGTGGACCTGATGCTCTTAGTACGATTTTTAAACATTTGAATAAAAAAATTACCATTCCTATTTTAATTGTTCAACATATGCCACCAATGTTCACTCAAAAGCTAGCGGAGTTACTAAATAAAAATGAATACAATGAAATTTACGAAGCTAAAGAGGGGGACGTGTTAAAAGCTGGTGTTAGCTATATCGCTCCAGGTGATTATCATATGACATTATTAGAAGATAATACTGTATCTTTAAATCAAGATGAAAAAGTTTGTTTTGTACGACCAGCTGTGGATGTCTTACTATATTAAATTGATAAGAACTTTAAGGGACAAATTTTAAATATTATCCTCACCGGTATGGGGGAAGATGGAACTAAGGGAACTGAAGCTTTATCTAAGTCTGGCTCTTATAATTTCATTCAAAATGAAGAAAGTTCAGTTGTTTGGGGGATGCCTGGTGCAGTCGCTCGATCTGGAGTTAAATATAAAGCACTTTCTTTAGAAGAGATTGCAGAATTAATATTAAAAGTATCTGAGAGAATATGATGAGTTTTGGTAAGTTTTTACTAGAAAAAAAAATTATAACTCAAGAAGAATATATAATCTGTCTTGCTGAGCAATTGAGAAAAGTACCGTCAACTTTAGAGGCTATGATAGATTTAAATATGTTTGAAAATAGTGAAGTGATTAATATTGTTCATTCGTCTCAAGAAAAGAAGTGTGATTTATATGACTTACTTGATGATAAGTCAAAAGTAGAAGTAGATAAATACAAAATTAAAGTGATTAAAAGTATTGCTGAAATTGTACTTAATAAAGGCTTTGTCGACAAAAAAAAGCTAGTTGAATCAATTAGTGATTTTGAAGAATATTGTAAAGAATCTAAAGTTGAGCTAAGTAACTCAATAGAAAAAATAGATAAAGATCGAACTGAGGACAGTTTGATTTCAAATGCAGCATTGGAGTCTTTAAAGGAGCTTCAGGGGGGCTCTTTTGATATGTCGGAATTCTCTGACGACTTGCAAAGCGAAGACGTTGAGAATGAGAAAGTATCTACCTCTCCAAGCAAGGTTGATAATTGTAGCTCTGAAGTTGATACAGGTATTCATATCTCAAGTGCAGCATTAGAGTCTTTGAAAGAGTTAGGAGGAGTTTCTGAAGAAGAAATGAATAATTTATCAGAAATTGCAAATACAACTGTAAATGTACGTGAGGATAATGACTACTCATTGATATTTACATCAAAAAAATTAAAAAAATTAAAAAAAATTAGCAAGATGATTTTAGAAGCTGCTGAGAAGAAGGCTGATATTTCTAACTATCTTAACTCATTATATCGAGAGATACATGTTGTGAAAGGGGCAACAACACTCGTCGGAGCAACTCGAAGTCGTGTGATCATTGAAATTTGGGAGTCTTTAATTGATCTACTTTTTAACCTTGAAAATTAAGAGTTAGTAATGTGCGTTAAAGAGAATATGAGATCTCTTGATGATTCTCTCGATATCTTGTGGTCTATTCGTGAGTTCTTGCAATCTGGAAAGTCAGAAGATGAGTATCTTCACGATAATTCATCAAAAGAAAATTATATGAATTGTATTAGTAAGTTAAAGGAAATTGTTCAGAGTCTAAGAAAATAAGGAATAATATGAAAGTTTTAATTGTCGATGATTCAAAGGCTATCTTTATGATGGTTTCACAAATGCTACAAGAGCAAAATCATGAATCTATTTGGGCTGAGCATGGTCAAGATGCATGTCAAAAGTTAGAGGGAAATGATATCGATCTTGTTCTCTTAGATTGGAATATGCCTGTCATGTCTGGACCTGAGTTTCTTGAAAAAAATCAGAAGGATAGTGTAACAAGTGCACCTATCGTAATGATGACAACTGAAAACAAACCAGAACATATCACGAAAGCGCTTCAGCTTGGTGCTGTTGAATACATAATGAAGCCATTTACGAGTGATATATTATTCGATAAGTTAGAACTTGTTTTTGATGATTAGTTCTCAGGTTAGCTCATTTATAAGTGCTGTCCACAGATTTACTGGTATAGTTTTAGATCCGAAGGAAGCTCATCTTATTGAAAAGAGAATGAAAGAATTTTTCAGAGTATTTGATGTCGATCATTTTGATGATTCTTTACTAATAACTGAAGAATCAATTGAAAAGTTTGTTAATATAGTGACTAATAATGAATCCGCTTTTTTTCGAGATAATTATCCTTTTAAATATCTTGAACAGTCTGACTTTTCTCGTTATGAAAAGTTAAGAGTTTTATCTCTTCCATCGAGTAGAGGACAAGAAGCTATCAGTATACTTCATATGTTAGAGGTAAATAAATCATGTTCTGACTATGATATTCATTTATGTGATATTGATACGCACGCACTTCATTATTTTAAAAAAGAAGGCTTCTTTAAGTTCGAAATAGAAAGAGGTTTTAAAGAAATTGATTTGATATCAAATTATTTTAAGCTTATAGGAAATCGTTATTTTCTAAAAGAGGAATGGTCGTCTAAATTATTTACTATGAAAGTAAATATCTTAACAGATGCGTTAGAGGATAAGGAATACGATATTATATTTTTTCGTAATTTGCTTTTTTATTTTAATCAAGATGATAAAAGCAAGGCTTTGAATAATATCATAAATACACTGAGTCCTAGTGGTGTTATCTTTGTGGGTAATGGGGAACGATTGAGTCATAATCGTCTAAAAATGGAAAAAATAGATAATTTCAATTATTACAAATTAGTCTCATGATTAACGTTTCATTTTGATCTTCATAGCGATAAAGCTCAGTCGATTCATTATTGGATAATCCTTTTTGAATAATCTCTGGAATAGATATATTTTTTCTTGCTATATCTTTTTGAATCTCTTTTGTCGTTAAATCCTCAAAGTTTATTAAAGCATTTATTGGTAGAGTGACTCTCGCTTTTTCTATGCCGCTTTTAATAACTAATATTTGTATGTTTTTCTTTTTTGGGTCATATTTATTAACACATTTATCTCTTGGCTCTCTGTCTTTCAATATTTTAAAGTCAGCTTCATATAAATCTAAGACGTCTTTTAAATATTGCTTAGATGATATATTTAGATTTAATAAAGTTAAAAATTTATAGTAGCCAATTAATGATCTTGTTACTTTGAAGAATTCATAAGACCCTGATGAGCGAAGAATCCATTTGTTGTCTGCAAGTATATTATTAATACGCTCTGTTGGTGACCAATCATTTAAATTTAAGTTATCCTTAGTAAACGGTTCGAATAGAATATTAATGATCGAGCCTAGAAGATCTTTGATTGGTTCTAAATTGTCGATTTTGTAGCCAAGGAGTTTGGCACAATAAATGTAATTAATGGTTTTGCTGTGTATTAGTTCATTGATTGTATAAGCAATACCTAGTCTGAGATTCAATGGGATAGTGTATGTTTTTCCAAAATCGATAAGGATGATGTTGTTATCATTTAAAAGAAAGTTACCAAGATTTGTGTCTTCTTGAATAATTCCTGATATAAGTGGTCTTTGAATAAAAAGATAATTTAGTTCATCTAGAATCTTAACTTTTTGCTGGTCCTCTCGAAGTAGATGTTCAATAGCATTGTGTGATTCTTTGTACCATTTAGAAACAAGAATACTTTTTGATGTGAATTCTGTGTATACGTGTGCAATTTTTACTATTTTTAATCTTTCAGTTTGTCGCTTAAAAACTTTATTATTCTTATCTTCATCTACGAGATTGCATTCAAAAAGAATTTCTTTTATGAAAGAACTCGAAAATTCATTTAAGTTGTTAAATTTATCTGCGTTGAAAAATTTGCTAAATGACTTGGTGAACATATTGCTTGTCTTAAAGTCATTTTGTATCTTATCTTCTATCTTTTCCCTTAAAACTTTTATTGCAACAATATTTCCATCCTCTAAGACCGCTTGATGGACATTTGCTATTGAACCGATCATATAGTTTTTAGAGAATTTATCAATTTGTTTGAATAGCTGAGGACTTTCGTTTTGTATTGTTTGTAATGCAAAATTATATTCTTTGTCGTTGCTACCATAACTAATTGATTTACTCTTACTTAACATCTGCTCAACTTTTTGAGTTGATGCACCACGCTTATGAATAAGGCTTTTAAGTAAAGTCTTCTTCGTAGAGGCCGTTGATATCTGAGTAAAGCTGTAGGACTTTGGCATTTTATTCACCTTTCTAGCAAAACAATAAAATAAATCCAAAAGAATGTCGATAAGTAACCAAAGGGGTTTTGAGTGGACGAATTAAAGGAAAATTTTATTCTAGAGGCGACAGAACTTTTAGATGATGCAGAGGAAGCCTTGTTAGACTTTGACTCAACTAATGATTTTCAAAATTGCTATAATAAAGTTTTTAGGGCGATGCATAGTCTGAAGGGCGCAGCTGGAATGTTTGGAATAGATGTTTTACAAGAACATCTTCACAAGCTTGAGACGCAATTGACAGATTTTAAATCTGGCTTCCCTGAGGGGGCAGTCGATTACTTTCTCGTGGGGGTTGATGCCTCGCGTTCTTTTTTTGAAACAGATACCATATCTTTCGAGTATCGTGATAACTTTGACTCTTCTGTTTCTGTCAAATCAGCTGATAAAGTGGAAAGAAAAGGAGAGATAAAAAAACGTTCAAAATTAGGAAAAGTATTCGTTGTAGATGATGAGCCTTTAATTCTAGAAATAATTTCTGAACTGCTATCTGATGTCGACGCCGACATAGAACTTTTTAATGATGGAGAAGAAGTTTTAAAGAAAATCAATCATGAATCTCCTGATTTAATAATATCTGATATAAAAATGCCAAAAGTCGATGGATTAACCATGTCTAAGGAATTGGTGGAGAGAGACTTAAATATTCCAATCATCTTCGTGTCGGGATATGTGACAAAAGATGCAGTTTTAACAGGTCTAAGATATGGCTCACATTTTTTTATTGAAAAACCATTTGATGAAAATAATTTATTATCTCTCGTCGTAAGTATACTCAAGAATATTCGTGGACAAAAACTACTTGATCATAGTTTAGATTATATTATGTACCAATTTGCAAATCAGGAAGAGTTTCTTATACAAAATGGGCGAGAAAAAGAAGTAGAACTGATTAGAAAAGAAATAAAAAATTTAATTGATTTAAAAAACGAGTTGTTTTTCTAAGGAATTAATATGAGAAAGTATGAAATTGTATGTGTTGACGATGAAGAAGCTATCTTGGAACTTTACGAGGTTGATCTTTCTGGCCTCGGTCATGCAATTGTTACATTTACTAATCCTAAAGATGCAATTGACTATATTACCTCTAACCAAAATAAAGTTATTGGTATTATTTCTGACTACAAAATGCCTGAAATAAATGGTCTCGAGTTTAGAGAGGAACTTCTTAATCGTGATATATATACTCCTTTTTTAATGGTTACAGGATTTTATAATAAAGAGATGGCCCTGAAGGGGATGGAACTTAAAGTTTCGAAGTTTATTCAAAAACCTTATGATGATCAGGAATTAGTTGAGTTTGCCAAGAGTGATGCTGAGAAATTACGCAAGGTCCTGGAAGAAGAATTTGATATGATTAGATCTTTTGTTGAAGAATCATATCCAATGATTGAAGAGATTGAAGATCTTATTTTACAACTTGAAGATGATCCTAATGATATAAATTGTCTAAATACATATTTCAGGCTTTTGCATACTATTAAAGGTACTGCTTCTTGTGTTGGCTTAGTTTCATTACCAAATTTTACACATAAATATGAAGATCTAGTTACAGAGTTAAAACATGGTCATATAAAGGTGAATAATCAAATTATTGATATTCTACTCTCTGGACTTGATGTGTTAAAGAATATGTACCATTCTATATCGTCTGGTGAGTCTTTTGAGTTTGATATAGAAAGCGAAATAAAAATCTTCGATCTTGAAAATATAAAGAAAAATAGTCTTACAGACGTTAATCAAGATCCCGATTTTGAATCTACAAGCGAAGCAAAAATAAAGAAAAGTTCTAAAAAAGAAGAAGAAGAGAAGCTCGGTATTAATATATCTCTCCTAGATGACTTCATGGAGCTAAGTGGTGAAATTACGGTCTTAAGAAATATGGTTCTAAAGACTGTATCTAAGATTGAAAGTAGATATCAAGGTGATCGTGATATTGATGTACTCTCAGAGTCTCTTGATGAGATGCATAAGGTAAGTTCTCTATTACAAAATCAAATTTCGGAAATGAGAAAGGTGAATCTCTCAAGTATTTATCGTCCATTGAAAAGAGTTGTTCGAGATACTAGTAAAAAATTAGGAAAGGATGTTGAACTTAAATTAGTTGGTGAAGAGCTTAGAGTGGATACTTCAGTTGGCCGTGTCTTGTCTAATACATTAGTACATCTTGTCAGAAATGGAATTGATCATGGAATTGAGACTATTGTGGAGAGGAAGGCAATAGGTAAACCAGTAACTGGAAATTTAGAGATTCGCACTGAAATTGATAATGATTACATTAATCTGCATATCGTAGATGATGGAAATGGTATCGACCCTGAAAAACTAAAACATAAAGCAATTGAGAAAAGTCTTTGTAGTGAAGAAGAGTTAAATACAATGACTAAGCAAAAAATCTTAGCGCTTATTTTTAATTCTGGATTTTCTACAGCTGAGCAAGTAACGGACATATCGGGTCGTGGTGTCGGAATGGATATGGTTAAGAGCTCTATTGAGTCGATCGATGGACGAATTTATATCGATTCGAATGTTGGGAAAGGGACAACTTTCTTTGTACAAATTCCTATTCCGAGATCTGTTCTGATCATAAAGTCTCTGATGGTAAAAATTGGGGGAGCGCAATTTGCTACGCCACTCGATGATGTTGCTGAAGTGATTAATATAAATGAAAAAAATAAACTAGAATATATAAATGACTCTTTGATTTTAAAGCATAGCAATACGTTGATACCAATTATTGATTTAAGATGTAGTTTTAATGAGAATGATTGTCATAAAGATTATGAAGAAAAAAGTGTTGTGATTGTTGAAACTGAAGCATATCGATATGGATTGCTAGTTGATCAAGTACAAGATATAGAAGAAGTTGTTGTCAAGAAGTTAGTAAATAAACTGCAGCAAGAGAATGTTATGTTCCAGGGAGCAACTCTGATTGGAGATGGGGAGATGGCGCTAATTTTTGACCTTGAAAAAATTGCTCAATATCATTCTATTCATGTAGAAGATGCTGAAAAAGATTTTGACTTTGCTAAAGAAGAAGTCTTCGTCAATTTTCATGAGGAATTTGTTCTTGTCGACCTGTGGAATACCAAATCTGATTATTGTATACCATTAAAAAATGTTAGTCGTTTAGAAGAGTTTAAGCTATCTGATATTGATTATTCTGGTAACTTACCAATATATCGCTATCGAGATAACTTTTTACCTATTGTTTTTGGTAATTCAATTGACGGACATAATGTGAAATATCCGGAAGAGCTAAATGTTGTTGTTATTAACTCTAATGGGTCTCAAATAGGATTAGTCGTAGAGTCAATTGTCGATATTGTACGCTCTAAAGAAAATATAGATTCTCTTTTTAAAACGAGTCGTTTCATTGATGGAACATTGTTTATAGATGGAAAAACACTTTCAGTGTTAAACTGTGAAGTATTAGTAGAAACTAAAAATAATAGTAAGTTATTAGGGAATGAAGAAATAAAAAATGCAGCTTAATAGCTGCATTTTATTAATTTTAAAATTTCATTTTTTGATTCTTAGGCTGCCTTTTTAAAATCGCCTTCTAAAATTGTTAGATTGAAGAACTCACTATTGGCAGCTGTCTCTTTTTCCATACCATCGATAAAGGCAATTACTAAGTCTGGATCAAATTGAGACCC
>CAWUIU010000026.1:0-17340 GCA_963922285.1 uncultured Oligoflexia bacterium
ATCTAGGGAGTTTTTAATGAAAACAATTATAAATATTATTCTAACGATTTGTTGTATTTCTAGTTTTGCTAATACTAAATGTGATGACGTTCAAAAAATAATTACAGGTGATTTCCTGGTTCAATCAACCATCGACAACTCTAATCTAGCAAAAATTACTATCGAAGACAGTGGAATGGCCCACCCAATTTTTAATCTCAAGATGTATAAGGTAAGTAACTTTTCAGATCTTGATGGTCTTATACTTGTTCAAACAGATATCGATGAGCAACTAAAAGGTTGTTTACTCTACTTTTTTAAAAAAGATGAAGATCAGCGCAGCTCAGCTCTTCTTGCAATTGATATTAACGGCAATAATATTTTAATTGCTGATGATGATGACAACTACTCGTCACATAGTGCAACTTTCATTAAGATGTAACTAATAGAAATACATAATTAAATGGTTAAATTATTTAAATTTGCCTGCATTTCATTAGCAGGCATCATATCACCATTCTGAGAGGCAATCTCAATCCCTTTATGATAAACATTCTTAGCTTCTTCTATTTTTCCAAGTTTTTCACAAACTTTACCCAATAGAGAATAGGCCACAGAGTATTTATCATTATTTGAAAGAACAGTTTTTACGTGCTCATATGACTTTTCAAATTCATCATTGCGATAGTAGTAGTCTGCCATACCGTAATTAGCTAACTCATCCTGAACATCTAACTCTAATACTTGTAAAAACATTTCTTTTTTTCTTTCAAGCTCAACCTTTTGCTTTTCTAGCTCAGCATTGATTTGTTTTTTTTCTTTTGCTTCAGAACCTAGCTTCTTAAATGAAGCAACTGTTGCTAACGCCTTCTCCTCTTCGGCCTCTTCGATTTTTCCTTGTTTCATTAGATAGAGAGACTTATTTGTATGGGCCATTACTGAATTTTCATCAACCTTAAGAAGCTTATCCATCATTTCAATAGCATCATCAAACTTTCCACTTTGACCTAAGATAGCCCCCTTGGTCTCATAAGCGTCCGCATAAGCAGGATGAAAATCGATTATTAAATCTAATAGTTCAAGTGCAGAGTCAATATGATCTTTGTGAAAAAGACTTATCGCTTTGTGATATACTTTTTTAACAAAGACCTCTTTTTCTTCAAGTTCTTTTAGTGGAATATTTTTTACGATACCAAGATCTATAGACATTCCTTCCACTCTAGAGTTACGAGCTAGACTTTCAAGAATGTATTCTTTTTCGAAAAATTTAACTGAAACATCACAAGGCTTAGTTTCGACCAAAGCAGGATAATGACTTGCACCGCGACGAGACTGGATCTTACTCACTGTTTCTTGTCCTAAAAAACAGCCTTTATTATATGAAACTGCAAGTTCATTTAAGCGACTATTATTAATAAGAATACCAAGCTTCTGAGTAACATCTAACTCAGGCCAGGCAGTGAGTTTAATGAGTGAATTATATGAAGATTCGTTCATCACAGGCAGTTCAACATTTTCAAAAGTAAACAAACAATTTAAACCAGCCCATTGGCCTGAAAAACCTCTATAAGCTAAGTTTTCACCTTTTATGAGGCTTAACTCTTTCTCGACCACTTCAATCTGACAATCTTCAGCGAAAAGATATTTATCTAACTCTTCGCATGTCTTTTCAACAAGCTCCTCTGGTAATGCCAAGTAGAAACATTCCACATCTCTTAAAATATAGAAAAATGAAAATACTCTTCCCGCCCTATCTAATCGAGCACTCATATGAAAGTTTCCGATTTTTAAATCATCGATCTTTGAAGTTAACTGTCTATCTAAATAATCGGCAGCATCTGCTCCTGAAACTTTTATAACTGAACGATAAGAATGCTCCACCTTTAGCGGAGTAAGAATATCTTTTAGAAGAGGTTCAAACATAAATTAAACTGAAAAAGATTCTCCACAGCCACACGTATTTGAAGCATTAGGATTGGTAAAGACAAAACCTTTACCATTAAGGCCATCTTTGAAATCCAAAACGACGCCTTTAAGATAAATTGAAGACTTAGGATCGATAAACACCTGAATATTCGAAAACTTAGTTATATTGTCGCTATCCTTTTTCTCACCAAAGTCAATTTTATATGAAAATCCAGAGCAGCCACCACCAACAACACTAAGCCTAAGTCCAAATGTATCAGTCGACTTACCTTCAGATTCGAAAATCTTTTGTACATGTTCAACTGCCTTATCTGTTAACTCCACAATATTTTGCATAATCAACTCCTAAATATCATTGTACCACAAGCCAAAAGTGGCGTAATTACCTAAAATCACGTTTTTCCCTCTAGTACACTAATGTCTAAATGATATACTTATAAAAAGGATATTTGTCTAATGGGAATCGATTTTTTGATTTCGTTTAAGGACGGAAAGAGAGATAAGGCTCGGCTGGACTTAGGCACTCACATTATTGGTAGATCCAGATCTGCAGATTTGCAAATCAAAGATAAATTATTGTCTGGGCGCCATATGGCAATCGAAATAAGTTCAGGAAAAATTCTTATTAAAGACCTAGATTCAACAAATGGTACTTTTCTTAATGGGAACAAGATCTTACTAAGTAATTTTCATATTAATGATGAAATCATCATTGGCACAACAAGAATAAAGATTGACCAAGATTCACTTTCTTCTGTTGATAAAAAGAGTCTTGATAGCGGTACAAAAATAAAGTTTATAAAACCACCTGATAAAACAAACAATAAGGTTCCGATTCAAAATGATCCAACAAAGTCTGAGCAGATTGATATAAGCTTTTCTTTTGACATTGATGATCATGAATCTGAAACAGGTGAAGCTGATGAAGATATCATTGAAGAGAATCCTTCAATCAAGCCAACCCACGTTCACTCCCTGGAAGAACTAACGAGAGCAAATACCGAAATTGAACAAGAAAGCGAAATAGCAGATAAAGAAGATGATAGTAAACAGTCGTCTGGTGTAACCTATGAAGAAAATGGTTCTGTGGTTAGAGACAACACTATTGATCTTGGTATTAATGCCGAAGAATTAAAAGAAGAAGCCTCGCAAATTAGCCTTGAGTCTCACACGTCTAAAGAAGAGAAAAATCTTGAAATGAATAAGAGAAAGAAGAAAGTTCAAGAAATGAAAATGAATATGGAAGATAACGAAGAAGATGATGATTCGTCTGGCTTCTTCAGTAAATTCTTTGGAAAAAAATAATTAATTACTTTTCCAAATCTCCTCTTCAATACCCTTTAAGTGGTTTGCATAGCGAGCTAAAACGAAGAAATAGTCACTCAATCGATTTAAATATTGCTCGGAATTTACAGGCATCTCTTCAGAAAATTTTGTATAAAATCTAATATGTGATCTCTCAACTCTTCTTGTAATTGCCCTACAAATATGAAGAACAGAAGATAGTTCACTACCACCAGGAAGGATGAAATTTTTAAGCTTTGAAACACTAGCGTCCATCTCATCAATAAGACTTTCGATCTTCTTAATCTCATCATCTGTAATTTGCGGAAGCTTATATGCTTCTCTTTTCTCAGGCATACAAGCAAGATTGCTACCTAAGTCAAAAAGTCTGCTCTGAATCGTTTTTAAGTAACGAAATGATTCGTCATCATTTTTATTAAACTTAGAAATTGCAAGTCCAATGTAACTATTCAACTCATCAACTTCACCATAAAGATGAATTCTTAAATCTCCCTTTGAAACTCTCTCTCCACTTACGAGACTCGTTTCGCCAGAATCACCTGATCTTGTACAGACATTGGACTTACTCATTACATATTCCTTCTGTACTTACCACCAATTTCATAGAGAACATTTGTAATTTCTCCAAGTGAACAGTAGTTCGTTGTATAAAGAAGTTCTTCAAAAATATTTCCATTGGATAAAGCGACTTCTTTTAAGCGCTTGAGAGCATCTTCAGACTTATCTGAATTTCGATCTTGAAAATTTCGAAGTCTAGAAATTTGTTCATTCTTTTCTTCATCAGAACAACGAGAAATTTCAATCTCTTGATTTAGTTGCTCATCAATATTATCAGCAATATACGTATTAACACCAATAATAGGAAGCTCACCATTATCTTTTAGTGTCTCATAGTAAAGTGATTCGTCTTGAATCTTACTTCTTTGATACATACTCTCCATTGCACCAAGAACACCACCTTTATCAGAAATTGCTTCAAATTCTGATAAGATAGCATCTTCAACAATGTCACAAAGCTCTTCGTATACATAAGCTCCCTGAAGAGGATTATCTGTTTTATTAAGTCCAAACTCTCTGTTAATAATCATCTGAATTGCCATTGCTCTTCTTACCGACTCTTCAGTAGGTGTTGTAATAGCTTCATCATAAGCATTTGTATGGAGAGAGTTACAATTATCACTTAATGCTAAGAAAGCTTGAAGTGTTGTTCTAATATCATTGAAATCAATTTCTTGCGCGTGAAGAGATCTACCAGAAGTTTGAATATGATACTTAAATTTTTGAGCTTTTGATCCAGCATTATATTTGTCTCTTAAAGTAACCGACCAAATTTTTCTGGCGACACGTCCAATAACTGTGTATTCGGGGTCAAGTCCGTTAGAAAAGAAGAATGATAAGTTCTGAGAGAATTCATTTATATCAAGCCCTCTACTTAAGTAGTACTCTACAAAAGTAAATCCGTTAGCCAGAGTAAAAGCGACTTGTGTAATCGGGTTCGCTCCGGCCTCAGCAATATGATAACCACTAATTGATACTGTATAGTAATTCTTAATCTTTTTACGACAGAAGTACTCTTGAACATCTCCCATCATTTTTAGCGCAAACTCAAGGGAGAAGATACATGTATTCTGTGCTTGATCTTCCTTAAGGATATCAGCTTGAACTGTACCTCTAACTGCTCTCATAATTTCAGAGCGTTTTTCCTCATCGTGGTACTCATCACCAGATAATTTTTGTGAAATTGCAGTGTTCATATAAAGAGCAAGAATGATTGGCGCAGGCCCATTAATTGTCATCGATACAGATGTATACGGACTCGTTAAATCAAAACCATCGTAAAGATCTTTCATATCATCAAGAGTTGCGATGCTAACCCCTGCCTCTCCAATCTTACCAAAGATATCTGGTCTTTCATCAGGATCTTCTCCATAAAGAGTTACAGAGTCAAAAGCTGTTGAAAGTCTCTTTGCCGGATCTTCAGCAGATAAGAAGTGAAATCTCTTATTCGTTCTTTTAGGTCCACCTTCACCAGCAAACATTCTCTTTGGATCTTCGTCAGCTCTTTTAAATGGAAAGATTCCAGAAGAGTATGGAAAGAAGCCTGGAAGATTTGATCTTCTTATAAATTTATAAGTATCAACCATTGAATCAAATTCAGGGTAAGCTACCTTTGAAATACTAGATCCACTTAAAGAATTATACTTTGTTGGTACAGAAAATTCTTTATCACGAACTGTATATTTAAACTCTCCAGCTTTGTACTGAGCAATCGTAGAATTAAAAGTATCGATTTCCTTAAAGACCTCTTCAGGAATCTCAGCTTTGATCTCTTCCATCTTAGATGTAATATCTGATGAAGGAATAAGTTTGCTAACAGTCTCAAGAGCTGCGTAGTCTTTTAATAACTCAAGCCTTCTCTTTGATTCAGCATTATAATCTTTAGAAGTTTTAGCAATCTCTCTTAAATAAAGGGCTCTTTCCGGTGGAATAATTCTTGTCTTATTCACAGGCACCTTTTGTAGCTCAAGTCCTTCTAATTCTTTTAAATCAAAATCAAATGATTTTGAAATTTCAAAGAAGAGTGCATTTACACCTGGATCATTAAACTTAGAAGCCATCGTTCCAAACACTGGTAATTCTTCATCTGTCGGTGAACCTGGATGACCTGCAAATAACTCATGGTTTCTTCTATATTGCTTTCTAATATCTCTTAGAGCATCTTCTGATCTAGGTTTTTCAAATTTATTTAAAACAATGAAGTTTGCTTGCTCAAGCATTTCAATTTTTTCAAGCTGAGTTGCAGCTCCGTATTCAGGAGTCATAACATAGATACACTTATCGGCGACTTTTGTAATTTCATCAGAGGCCTGACCAATTCCTGATGTCTCAACGATAATGAGATCAAAATCGAGAGACTTTAAGAAACCTACAGTCTTTTTAATCTCTGGAGAAAGCTCTGTTCGCGAGTCTCTTGTTGCAAGAGATCGAATATAAAAGTTATCAAAAGACGAAGAGCCTAGTCTAATTCTGTCGCCAAGAAGGGCACCTTGAGTTTTCTTCTTTGTCGGATCAACTGAGATTAGCGCTACTTTTTTATCATTATAATGTCTGTGAAATCTAAGCAAAATTTCATCTATTAAAGATGATTTACCAGCTCCACCTGTCCCCGTTATACCTAGTACAGGAACTTTCTTTTCAGAATATCCGACAGGAACTTCACTATTATTTTCGATTGCCGTTACAACTTTTGAAATTTCATACTTCTCTAACGTTTTCCCTTCAAGACTTTGAAAATCAACATTTTCAATAGTCGAATATGTTGCTCGCTCAATCATATCGTCGATGATTCCAACTAAACCTAACTTCATTCCATCTTCTGGAGAATAAATTCTCGTAATACCTTTTTCATGAAGTGCCGCGATTTCAGATGGGGTAATAACTCCACCTCCACCACCGAAGATTCTCACATCTTTTGCTCCAGCATCATCAAGAAGTTGTCTGATATAAGCGAAGTATTCATTGTGTCCACCTTGATAAGAACTCAAAGCAACTGCATTTACATCTTCTTGCAGCGCTGCATCGACAACGTCTTTTGCAGATCGATTATGTCCTAAATGAATAACCTCAACACCCTTTGATTGAAGCAATCTTCTCATAATATTTATTGATACATCATGCCCATCAAATAAACTGGCAGCTGTGACAAATCTTAGCTTCTTCATAAGCTATACTCCTAATATTTATAAATATCGTAATCTTGCACTTTATATACATAAAATGACGAGATCTCGCAAAATTAGCACAGTGCACACTTCCTAGACAGACTTCCGAGCGAAAATGCTATAATAATATTGATATTTAGTATAAAATATCCGATATATACGTATACATTTCAAGAATATAGGTAGTTTATGAGTGATGATAACATTCTAGTAGAAAACCCGTACCACACGGCGAGACTAAAGCCGATTAGAAAAGGTAAAAAAGGGCCTCAGCTTTTAGCTGTCGTTCACCAATCTGGTTGTACAGGTTGTGAGGTTTGTATTGCTGGTTGTCCTGTTGATTCTATTGAACTAGTACCTGGTGACGATCCTACTAATCCAGGATTCAGACAAACTGTAGAAATTGATCTCGCAAGATGTATTGGTTGTCAAAATTGCTCTCAAGACTGTCCTTGGGAAACTATCACAATGTATAAGCATGACGATGCCTTTAGAGTATGGGGTCATGAAACTTTAAAGTCTGAACTTTACATAACTTCAGGGCAACTTGAAAATCTTAACAATGAAAATGGGATTACTTTCCCTGAGCCAGCAACCGAAGAAGAATTATCTGAGTCAGAAGAAACTGTACAGGGTTAAAGACATTAAGTCTTTGCACCTGCTTTAATTTTTCTTTCCTCTCGCCACTCAAGAATATAGTCAAAAATTAACATCATGCCTGCAATTGTGATAGCTGCATCGGCCACATTGAAAGTCGCATAATGCCAATTACCAATGAAAAAATCGAACATGTCGACAACATAGTCCATGGAAATACGATCAATTAAATTTCCAACTGCGCCTGCAAAAATTAGACTGAACGCTAAACACTGTCTAAACGACTTATGACGAGTATCCCAAATGACATACAAGAAATAAAAGCATGCAATGACTGGAATGATCTTAAATAAAATCATTCTTACCCAATCAGGAAATCCAGCACCAAAGCTAAATGCCACCCCAGGGTTTCTAACATAAGTAAGATTAAAAAAGCCTGGAATCACATTATAGATTTCTCCAAGTCTAAAATTACTTTGTGTTGCACCTTTTGAAAATTGATCACCTAAAATTACAGCAACGATGAGCAAGCTCATCTTCCAAATTCTATCCATTTTTCATCATTCCTAGTAATAAGATTTTGGATTGATTTCGTACTTCTCAATCTTTCTTAACAAGGTCTTCTTTGGAATATTTGCTTTAAGAGCTGTCTGGTTAATTTTACCTTTGTTCAACATAAGAGCTTGAATAATAAATTCTTTTTCAAACATATCCTTAGCTTCTTGGAAGTTTAGTTTTACAACTCCATCATCTTCCATCTTTGCAAAAGTAAATTTATATTGATCACCCTGAGTTGATTGCTCGCTCTCACTTTTTTCACTAAGAACTGAGTCCTTAATTTCAGTGTAGCTAATCATCGTCTCTTCTCTTGTATCTTCTTCGATAGTCTTCTTAGCACCACTTCTAACAGATTCCGGAAGCGATGAAGGAGAAATCTTATCAGAAGATTCGATGATAAATGCGTGCTCGATAACATTTCTTAATTCACGAATATTTCCTGGCCATCCGT
Organism: uncultured Oligoflexia bacterium; assembly: GCA_963922285.1. Lineage (GTDB taxonomy): Bacteria > Bdellovibrionota > Bacteriovoracia > Bacteriovoracales > Bacteriovoracaceae > Halobacteriovorax_A. The sequence goes on from CAWUIU010000026.1 coordinate 8,539, forward strand.
ATCCTTTGAGGAGATCCATGGCATCATCAGTAAGACCCTGAATATTTAAATTATGTACGTTATTAAAATAATCGACATAGTATTGAACTAAGTGAGGTACATCTGATGTTCTCTCTCTTAGAGGTGGAAGATATACTGGAAGAACATTAAGACGGTAGAATAGATCTTCTCTAAATGATCCATCTTTTATCATATCTTCGAAAGGCTTATGTGAAGCTGCGATAACTCTTACGTCACATTTAATTGATCTATTTGAACCAACAGGTGTAAAACTCTTTTCCTGTAGAACTCTTAGAAGCTTAACTTGCATCGTTGGAGAAACATCCCCAATTTCATCAAGAAAGATTGTTCCACCCTCTGCATATTGAAACTTACCAATCTTTCTTTCACTAGCACCAGTAAAAGCACCCTTCTCGTGTCCGAATAGTTCGGATTCAATTAGGTTATCTGGTACTGCAGCTAAGTTAATAGCAACAAATTTCTCATCTTTTCTTGGCCCATTATAGTGGATCGCTTTTGCAACAAGCTCCTTACCTGTACCAGATTCACCTCTAATAAGAACTGGAGTATTAACTTGAGCAAGTTTCGCAATAACGTTGAAAACCTTATGCATAACTTCAGATTCACCAACAAATTGATCATCACCCTGTCCAAGAGAAAGTGTTGGAGCAGAAAAACCAACAGTTTCGACAAGTGATCTTGCTTTTAATGCTCTTTTAATTAGGGCAACAAGATTATCAGAAGTGATTGGTTTTTCTAAATAGTTGTAAGCACCTTCTTTTAAAACCTTAACCGCATCAGTTACATTAGAGAATGCTGTAAGGATAAGAACAATAATTGATTGATCATATTTTTTAATTTCTTGTAAGGCTGTAATCCCATCCATCTCTGGCATGTTTACGTCCATAAGAACTAAATCATATTTCTCTTTATAGACTGCACTTAGTGCTTCTTTACCATTGTCAGCAGTATCTACAGCGAAGTGATGAAACTCAAGTGCGTCTTTGACTGAGTTTTGTAAAACTTTGTCATCATCAACAACTAATACCTTATGCATGATTTCTCCAATTACTGATTTTTCAGTTTAATCAAGAAGGTTGTCCCTTCTCCTACAACAGAACTCGCTTCAATGGTTCCGCCATGTAACTCTACGAAATATTTTACCAGATAAAGTCCAAGTCCGCTTCCTTTTATCTTGTGACTTGCATCATTTTTAACCCGATAAAATTTCTCAAATATATTTTGTAAGTCTTCTTCAGGAATTCCTACTCCATTATCTGCAATTTCAATGTAAACCCACTCTTCATCATCTGAAGATTTTATCGTTACAGTGGAATTTTCACCAGAATACTTAATCGCATTCTCTGTTAAGTTAGACAAAACTCTCTTGATAAGAGTGATATCCATCTCAATTGGATATAGTGGCCCTAACTCTGTCTCGATTATAATATTCTTTTGCTTTGCTTCATATGTAAGACCATCAATAATATCGTTAATAATATTGTTAACATCCTTAGAAACTAAATTTAGAGTCAATTTTCGAGACTCAACTTTTGTTAAATCAAGAATTGAAGTGATGAAATTGTTAAGCTCTTTAGTCGAATCAATAATTGATCGTAGACCATCAACTAAACCTTGCTCAGATTTCGGTCCATACCTCATAATAAGATTATCAGCCACACCTGCAACCTTAGCCACGGGAGTTTTTAAATCATGAGACATTAGAGAAATAAAGTTCTGTTTTAAATCTTCAACTCTTTTCATTAGCTTTGCTTCTTCCTGAATTGCATAACGCCTCTGATACTCTCCAATAGCCCTAAACGGAACCCAAATATAATAGACAACAAATATGGTTAGCAGAATGTGAGTAATATAGAGCCAAAGACCAAAGATGATAAAGAGAAAATAGCTAAAAAGAACTGTTGAAAAGATTGTGACAAGTGTTATGAAAAGACCCTTAGCTGGCTGAATCTTACTAATTACAACTGATAGAAAAATCGCAATCAACATTGAAAGGACACCAGTCACATAGAATGGTAATTCGTAAACTGTCTTATCCTGTAAAAGTGCAGAGATGACCTGAGCATGTATCGACATCTTCGATGCTATAGGTTCTTCTTTATTAAATGGACTTAAAAGAAAGTCATTTGGATTAGAAATGTAAGATGGACCAACTAATATAATTTTATCCTTAAAATAACCTTTAGGATAATTTCCAACAACTACCCTATGGAAAGGAACTTTCTTTATATGGCCTCGACCATACTGAGGATTTGTGTAGTATCTAAACAAACTAAAACTTGCATCTGCCTCGGTCGAATAATATGCCCCACGAATATCGCTTAATAATAGCGGCTTCTCTCCACTTTTTTCCAGATACTGATTAGCAACCCAAAGATGAAGAGACTCCTCACCAGAAATATTTAGAACTGCCCTTCTAGCAACATCATCCTTTGCAAATCTCACATTATCAATATTCAAAATTGCAGGAGAAAACCCTAAGTCCTGTAAAGATTCTGCAGGAATCTTTTCACCAAAGTGATCAATGTCAGTAGCAAATCGAAAAGAGTTACCATCTCTTTGATATTTTAAAATTTTACTCTTTAGTTCATAGAGAGCATTAAGTTCTCGGTCAGCTGCCGGTTCATTAAAGTCACCAAAGAAAGTTACAATTTTAGGCTCATCGTTAACAATTCTCTGAAATAATTTAAGATAATTTGTGTATGTATACGGGTAAGTCTCACCTAAAAACTCATCACTCTCCTCATCAAGAGTAACGATTACAATCTCATCCTTAAAACCAATACCGAGATCAAACTTTATCCTAAAGTCATAAAAAATCGCTTCAATTGAATGGAATTTATACTGAAGAAGAATAGTTACAAAAATAATAGTAAAGAATAACGGATAGTAATTTACTAAATCCACATTTTTTAATCTTTTTATAAACTTTACCATTTAAAAATCTCAGTGTTGTCGAACCTAGATGCTTCTTGACTCAGATCTTCACTCTTCAAACTAAAGGCATAAGAAAAGAGCTCAAAATCATTTTCATAAGATGAAGTTTTAATTTTAAAAAAGACCTGATCTAAACTATCGAGATACTTTCCTTTGTACACAAAACTCTCCCTACATATTTTAACAAGATATGTATAAAAATACGAAGCAGGAGAAAGAAAGTAGCTAACGAGAAACTTTGGAAAAACTTTCCCTAAAAGGATTTCAAATGGAAAATAACTCAGAACAAACATTCTTTGAATCATCTGCTCTAGACAACTGTATATAGTCCGACCATAGTACAATTCATAATCTAGCAACGCTCGCATTTCTCCAGGACTCAGCGCATCAATTATTTTTTTATTCATAATAATTGCACCACCCCTAAAAAAACCCATATTCATAATTACCGGGCTTTTTAATGATGCATAAATCAAGACAGCTCTTTTTTTATTCAAAAATGCAAAATTATCAACAATAGCCTGCACATCAACACTTAAATCAATTCTCCTACTCCTTAACCAGTAATGAACAACTAAATCGAGAAACGAAAAGACAAAAACAAGCATTGACAAAACATAGAGATAAATCGTCAAAAAGTTACTATAACCCACTAAAATAACAGTAAGAACTGTAATCGAATACACAACAAATCCAACATAAAATAGAGATAAAATGAGCACCAAAAGTATCTTAAACAATATTTGTTCCACTGTTAATATTACAATCGCATCAGCATATTATAGACAAAAATCCATACAACCGCTATAAAGCCCACGGAATTAATTATAGAAGGTTACAAATTCATGCTTAAGAAACATTGGTGCACCGCTCCTGTCACGCCAAGCCAACTTGTGGTATGAATGGCCTTTATTGATTTATAAGGGGAATGGGGATGTCTAAGAAAATCCTATTTGGAACTGCTGGAGTTCCTAATTCAACAGCTAAGAAAAACAGTCCAATCGAAGGCGTGAGAAGAATTCATGAACTCGGTCTAGACTGCATGCAGCTTGAATTTGCACATGGCGTAAGAATGAAAGAAGAAGTTTCTTCTGGCCTAAGAAAAGTTTCTTATGAACTAGGTGTTCCATTAACTTCGCACGGTCCATATTACATAAACCTAAATGCGAGAGAACAAGACAAAATCGACTCTTCTGTTGAGAGGATTATCCAAACAGCAAAAATTTCTGATCTATGTGGCGCTGAATCTATGACATTTCACGCTGCTTTCTACATGAAAGATTCACCATTAGATGTTTTTGATCTTGTAGAAAAGTCTATTAACGTTATTGAAGAAAGGCTATCGAGACTAGATATTGAAATAGAATTAAGACCAGAGCTGACAGGTAAAACAAGTCAATTTGGTTCACTAGATGAGTTAATCTCACTAACAAAGAACATTGATTCTTGTCGCCCTTGCATGGACTTTTCTCATTTATATGCTAGAACCGGCAACTTCAACACAGAAGAAGAATTCGATGCTGTACTTGAAAGACTTCAAGAGGAGTTAAAACCAGAAGCTCTCCAAAATATGCACATACATATTTCAGGAATCAGCACAAACTCTAAGGGTGACTTAAAACATCTTAATCTTGAAAAATCTGACTTCAACTGGAAGGGACTATTAAAATCTCTCAAGAAGTATGATTGTGAAGGCTACATGATCTGCAACAGTCCAAATCTTGAAGAAGATGCACTGATGCTAAAGAACTACTATAATTCTCTATAATAAAAAGCAGCCCTAGGCTGCTTTTTTTATGCAAGGTGTTTTGATCATATAAAGACCATTTGAAGTTTTTGATAATCGATAATTAGAAACATCACCAAAAAATTGATTTAATGCCTGCACTAAAATAGGGTCATCTGAAATATCAACAAAGTCGTGATCAGTTAAGCTTGAGAAAACACTCCATGATTTTGGGAAGTCAATATTTTTATCATTAAATACCAAGCTATAAAAACCAAACTCATTCTCAAGAAGATGAAAATTCTCAATTGAGGATACAGATAACACCTCAAGACTATCATTAGCCTCGGTTATAAGAGTCTCATCAGACATCAATTTGATTAGTTGGCTATTTTCCATATTACCCTGATCGGGCATAAGTCGACTTTTCTTTAGTCTTTGTACTCGATATTTGTTTTCACATCCGAAATTCCATGTATCTTCCAAGCCTTATCGAGCAAGAGCATCTCAGCAATTTTTCGGACTTTAATTTCAGCATCAGATTTCTCACCCTCAGCTTTCTCATAATGAGCCATGTATGAAATACTATATGTTATAAAACATTTACTATCATCAACACACCTTTTAACATCAATCTTAAAACCATTAAGCTTAAATGATTCTGTCTGATTAATTGACTTTAAATATTTTCCATCTTCTGCTAACGTCTCTTTTAAAATTTCACCACCTAAATACTCTTTAAAGTCAGATACATCCATCTTTGACGAAAATCTCTTTTTCACATATTCAGATAATACTTGCTCAGGTGCTGCGGTCTTCGAACAGCTTATAAATAATGAAGCCAGTACTCCAATAGACATTAATAACTTAATCACACGAAACCTCTTGCTTCTTTAATCGTATAAAACTCTTTCCAGTCTAACTCAACGTCCTGAGAAGAGCTTGGTAAAACCTGTAAACCTATACCGTTTCTAAACTTCGTCATTACCTTAGCCTTAGCACTAAAAATCGACTTTTTATATTTTAGAGTTAAGTTTAAAACTCCCTTAATATTAGTATCCTTAGTATAAATCACCAAAGACTTATCATCAAAGTTAACTAATTTACCCCTTACTACTTGAGCAGTTTTCTCATTTATTAACTCAACCTCTACTTTTCGATAAAGCTCAACATCAAGTGATCCAGTTTCAAAATTCGGCTGATATATCGATCGAGTTAGTTCTTCTCTAAAAAGAATATAGATATTAAAAGAGATCAGAATATATATAACGTTTAAAACTAAAATTAGTTTATCGAAATTAATGATAAAAATTGAGAATGACTTATAAAATATAAAAAGCGAGAAAAATACCAACAGACTTAACGAATACCTTTTAATTCTCATAAAACAAAATGATAAAAAAAGAGAAAATATTATTAAATAAGGCATCCCAATAACGAGGCCCTTAAATCTGTTAACATTAATAGCTGAAATATCGGCATCTAATGCATACACAATGTGAAGATATATAATCGAAAGAAAAACATAAAATATCATCTGGTAGATTATATTATTTCTAGAAAGAATCTTCAAAATTTCCCCTTAAAAACATTCTTGTAGATATTTGATATAATAAAAATATTAGAACATCAAAAAACTTACAATACAAGGGCATGTGATGGATTACTACTTAGAAATTACAGGAATGTGTGTTTCATGTGACAGCTGTCGAATCATCTGCCCAGAGGACTCTATTTTTAAAAATAAGAGTGACTATATCATTGAGACTTGGAGCTGTACTCTTTGTAATGCGTGCATCGAAGTATGTCCTGTTGATTGTATAAAAGAAGCTAAGGCAAACAATCAATAGTTTTCTCAAATTCGACAGACTTTGATCTTAAATCAAAACTAAATTTCCCATCAAGCATTTTAAGTAAATTATTTCCAACTGGTATTGTAACATCTATATCCATTAAAAACTTTGACATTTGACCACCTCTACCTGCGAGAAGCTCTTCTAAACTATAAATATAACGCTCCAGTGTTCCAAAGTCCCAATACTCATAATTACGTGGCTGACTCATTATAACTGTTTCGCTTTTAAAATCACAAACTGTTTGAAAAAAGCCACTAGGGCCATCTACTAGCTCAAGCTTGTCAATATCAATTATACCAACCCCAGAGTATGTATAATATGCTTTGTTCCCACTACATTTTTCTATTTTTATTAAGCGATCATTTTCAATAAATGTCTCATTGTACTGAAACTTAGGATCGACAGTTATCGGAATAAGGAAAGCCTTAGCACCTTCTTCTGCCATTCGTCTTAATGCTTTTAGTAAAAAGCCCTTATCAAAAAATAAGAATTGGTCAGCATTTATAATAAGAAGTTTTCCAAAGAGATTAAATTTTTTTTTTAAATTATGAATGCAGCCGCCACTTCCGAGTAGTGTTTCTTCATGAACTAATTTTATACTTAAATTTTTACTCCACCTCATCATTTTTTCATGTTGATGATGAGAGTTTACATAAATATTTTTAATTCCTAATTTTTTAACATATTCTAACTGAAGCTCTAACAATGTTTTTTCAAAAACTGGCCATAAAGGTTTGGGTAAAATCTTTCCAATATTTCCCATTCTTGTCCCAAGACCAGCTGATGCAATAAAACAATTATCAATTTGCATCCGTCACCTCAACAATGAGCTTTTTAATCCTTTCATCCTCAATGTATTGAAGCTGATCCTTTAAGTTTTTTAATGCCGGTTCAATATATTTTAGATAACTTGATTTATTTTTTTCATAATTTAAAAAGGTATAGCTTCCGAGAGCTTTAAAAAGTCTTTGAAACGCAACAAGAGCATAATCTTTCATAAAAATATTCATATCTGTGTAATGATTTTGAATTCTAAAATAGTATTCAATGAGCGACTCTTTATCGTTGACAGCATATGGATCTTCAATGAAGCTCACAGCATCATATAAATAATGACCTATCATGGAGTCTTGAAAATCGATATGAACTAGTTCTTCATCTTGCACCATAATATTTTTGCAATGATAATCGCGATGACAAATCACTATATTACTAGAAAATAAATCAATGATTTTTTCATTAACATAAGCTAACAAATTTTTGTCAATTGATTTCTGAGCATATCTTTTTATAAAGTTTTCGCACGCTAATTCAAATTCAAAACTCAACTTTGTTTGATCAAATTTTTTATTTTGAAATTTAAAGGTTTCAACATTCATATTTTGATAAAGCAAAATATCTCTTAACGCCAATTCTTTTAAATTTTGGTTATTTTGATAATCAAAAAGATGACTATCACCAACATCCTCTTGAATCAAGTAACAATAATTAAAATCATATTCATACAATTTTGGACGCCTCAAACCTTCAGGAAGTAAGTTATTAATTTCAACGTAATCAGTTACTTGTTGTGAATTGGGCTCATCCAACACAATGATTCTGCTTTCAAATTTTGTGTTAAATCGGAAGTAACGTCTCGAAGATGCGTCACCACTTAATTGTTTTAACTCATTAAACTCAAAATAATATTTGCCAATAATTCTTTCGACATCTTTCATAATCTACGCAACCTCTGGCGAAAACTGTAAAAGGAACGAGTTGAATTTCTTTCGTACTCAAAGTTATCTGATTTATTATTAGAAATATAATTCTTAAATAAATATTCTTCTTTTGGGATAACGTTTGGACTCTCATACATTATCGAGAAATCAATTGAATTTTTATTTACCATCTGTATCCATAACAATCTAGCTTCCGGATCGAAGCCCGCTCTTTTTAAAACTTTATAAGTTAAGATATTTAATTCATTTCTTGTCTCAAGCTCTAAATTTGTTACTTGCAGTACTCTACTTAATGTGCTTTTTTCATAGGGGATTTCACTTATTTTCTTATAAATCGTTAGTTCATTTCTAATCAATTCATATACAAACATTGAAATAAAAATATCTTCTGATCTTATATAATTATTTACTAGACCTCTTGATATAAAATAATAACCATTTGGCAGGGAAAATATAAAAGGTCTTGAGTCCTTAACAAGATAAAGTTTAATCTCAGCCTTATCTTGAAAAATTATTTCATTATTATTTTTTATTCTATTAA
>CAWUIU010000027.1:0-17276 GCA_963922285.1 uncultured Oligoflexia bacterium
TTTTGGCCGCATACAGTTGACTTTTAGCTTCTTTGAAATTACCGGTTTGAAACAATGTCTTTCCATAAAGATAGTTGATTTCAGCATTTGCTGTCGAAATACTAGATAGTGACTTAAGTTGAACAAGTGTGTCTTTAAGTTTTTTATTATTGAGTGAATCTCTCGCTTCTTTCAATTGAAGCTTTATTTGTTCGTTACTAGAAGCACTACAAGCTTTTATATTATCAGAAAATAAATTGATAGGTGGGATTACAGTGATTATTGTTGAATTATTTTTTTCAATAAATCTAACAAGATCTTTTAGTTTGTTACTGTATGTATAAAAGTATGTCTCAGAATATTTTAAAAAATATTCATCTGAATAGTTTGATTTTTTTGGGTCTTTGTCTAAGATGAGTTGTTCTCTAGGAATGTAAAACAATCTTTTTAATGATGGAAAAACTGTTGTTATAGTCTGGATAATTTGATTCTTGTAAATTTGATAATTGAAATTTAAGACTGCAATTTTTGCAGAGTCCATTTTTTCATAGAACTCACTCATTCCGCCCATATAAATGATGACAGGTGGAAGCTTCTTCATGTTTTTAACAATATGAGATACACGAAATATATTATAATTTGCCTTTGATAGATTATAGATCGAGATCGGTTTATTTAGTTGACGTGAAAGTTGAGCAACAAGATCTTCAATATATTCATTGTAAAAAACCCCTAAATGGTCTCCCACAATTAAGACATCTGCATTCTGTGCATTTTCTAGCTCTGGTAAGTGTTTGATTTTATATGAAAAGATATCTGCTCCTGGCCTATTTTGTGTCCACAGAAAAGATATCCCTCCTATAAGTAATAAAAGAATAAATATAAGAACTTTGTAAAGTAACTTCATGCATTAATAAATTTTTCTAAATTGTTTATCTATATCTTTATTGTACTTGATATTTCTGTTAGATAGAAGGGATATATTTCAGTATTAATGAGAGGTTAATTACTTATGAGTACTTTTTCACCTGAACTATTAGCTCCAGCAGGAAGCTTGGAGAAGTTGATCGTCGCTGTTAACTACGGCGCCGATGCTGTGTACCTTGGAGGACAAAAGTTTGGCCTTAGACAAGCTGCTGACAATTTTACGTCTGACGAGATGGCCGAAGGTGTAAGTTATGCCCATAAAAAGGGATCTAAAGTATTTGTAGTTTTAAATTCATTTTTTCATGATAAGGACTTTGATAATTTACTCGATTTTTTAAAGTTCTTGGAAGAAATTGAAGTTGATGCAGTCATCGTATCAGATCCGGGGGTGATTAGTTATATTTATGACAACACAAATCTTGAAATTCATCTTTCGACTCAAGCATCTTGTCTAAACGTAGAAGCAGCAAAAGTTTGGAGAAAACTAGGTGTAAAGCGAGTTGTTTTGGGACGTGAAGTTTCGATACAAGAAGCTTCTCGTATAAAAAAAGAGTCTGGTCTGGAAGTAGAAATGTTTATACATGGATCGATGTGTATGGCATATTCTGGTCATTGTGTAATATCAAATTTTACACAAGGTAGAGATAGCAACAGAGGTGGATGTGCACATAGTTGTCGTTTTGAATATTCAATTGAAGGAAATGATATTGAAAAGAAAAATGCTTATTTTATGAGCTCAAAAGATCTTGAAGGAATACGAGTTCTAAAAGAATTTGTCGAATATGAAATTGACTCTTTAAAAGTCGAAGGAAGGATGAAGTCTCATCTCTATGCAGGAACAATCTCAAAAGTATATCGAGAGGCAATTGATCAATATCTTAAAACAGAAAACCTTCTCGATGGAGATATCTTAGAATGGGAAAATGAACTTAGAAAAATCACACATCGAGCGTATTCTCAGGCATCTCTCGTACATCCTGCCGATGAAACATCTATATACGATGAAAGAGAGCATGAAGGAGATGCTTACACATCAATAGGTTCAATTCTGGAAGTAAATCAGAGTCAAAGATATATGATTGTTGAAGTAAAAAGTGCTTTTTACACCAATGACATTTTAGAAATTTTACCCTTTAGTGGGAAGTATAAAGAAGTTAATTGTTTGTGGATAAAGTCAATAGAAGGTCACGAGATAAATAAAACTAACCCTGGAAGTTTAGTTAAAATTCCCTATCTAAGAGGAGTTGAACGATGGAATCTTGTTAGGAGAAAAAATTTCTAATGAAAAAAATAGTCTATCTCTACCACATTAGTCAGCTAAATGCAGTTTGTGAATGTCTTGCGGATGAAGTAATTATTGCTACTAAGCTCTTTAGTCGAATTGGGAGAATTTCGAAAAACGACTTAAGTATTACCTGCAAAAAGTTAAAAGGTGCTAATAAAAGAATTGTTTTTGAATGGGACATTCTTATGACTGAGAACGTTTATCGTAAAGTTGTTAAGGAGTTTGAAAGTCTTAATCTCGAAGATGTAGATGCTTTTCGAGTTATGGATCCAGGTGCGATTAACTACCTCATTTTCAACGAGACTCGCCCTTTGCAATTGAATTTGGAGAGCAGTGGATTTCATAATAAAAAGGCGATTAAAAAGTGGATAGAGCTTTTTAATGACAGAATTGAAAGAGTTATTTTAAGTATCGAACTCGAAAAAGATAAAATAGCTGAACTTATAAATGAGTTAGATGTTCCTGTGGAGTATTTAGGTTATGGTCGCATACTGCTATTTTATACACCACGTAGTCTCATTCAACCACTTTATGGAAGTGATAATGATGTCATTGAAGTAACTGCGAATTCTGAAGAAAGCCCACATAAAGGGTTTCCTGTTATTGAAAATATTCATGGAACATTCATGTTTAACACGAAAGAGCATTATGTTCTTGATCATATCGAGGATTTATATAAAATTAATCTAAGCTTTATTCGTATTGATAATCGTTTTATGGATAATAGTGATATGAATAAAGTTCTTCACATCATCTCAAATAACTCAAATGAGGATGGCCTTGTCTTTAAAAAGAAGTCAAATAAACAACTTATTCGAGGGTTCTTTCACAAAAATAAAAGCGATGCACTCTTTAAGAAGCTAAAAAATTATCGAATTTTGAGAAAAGATTTGAATTATGTAGGTGAAGTGATTGATGTCTCAAAAAACAATCACCTTGGCTTATTTATAAGATCAAAGAATACTAAACTCGACAAAGGCAAGCAATTAATGCTTGTTACACCTGATGGTAAAGAGAAGTATACAACACTACATTCTGTTTTTAAATCAGATAATTCACCAACTTCAAGTCAAAATTATGGAGATATTATATTCATACCCCATGTGAGTGGGATAAGTGTAAAAACAAACGTATATTTGATGGAGGATTGATAATTGAATTTTATAGTTAAGAATTCAACTATTTATCAACGTCTTTTTTTATATTTGGCTAAAGAACGTATCGAAAAACAAGATGCAAATTTAAATCAAATTCATGTTCATATTATATCAACCTTATCGACAGGCTTACTTATGTGGGCTTATGCATTTGTTGCCTATTTTTTCATGGATGTTAAAACTGCAGGGATTGTTGGATTTGTATGTTCCATTATTCATAACTTAACCTTACTCTTCTTTAAATTTAGTAAAAATGTGTTTGTTATTTGTCAGATCATGCTTCTTGCAGGTGTCGTCCATCAGGGATCTTTTGCTATCCATCATGGAGGGTTTGAAAGTTTTATTTTGATTTGGTTTGCAGTAATTCCGTTGTTGGGGGGAGTTATCGCAGGAAAGAGATCATTGTTATTTCAGTTTGTAATTGTAACATTTGTTGCGACTGTTTTTTTATTACTCTTTGTTAATGGGTATAAATTTGAGAATCATTTATCATCACAGGGAGAGATAATATCACTTGCTTTAATCATTTTTGGATTCATCTTTCTATCATCTTTGTTGGTCTTGTCGATTATTGTCCTTAAAGAATTTAATGAAAGTTTGAGAAGAGAAGAGAAGAAATGTTCGGATAGTCTTTTTAAGGTGCTTATTCACGACTTTCAAAATCCACTTTATATATTAAGAAATTATATTAAAAAGATAAAACGATTCAGTGATGATGAAAATTTTCAAAAAAACTTAGATAAGATTGAAAAAGCTCAGCATGTATTAATTCAAATTTCTGAGAGCATGAAGCGGATGCATGATGTTGAAAAAGAAAAGATTCAGTTAAAACGAAGTCATGTTTCATTATTAGACTCCTTGCAATATATTGAAGGAGTTGTAGCTGACAGTCTTAGAATCAAAAAGTTAAGTATGAAATACGATATCAATGCATTTAAAGAGAGAATAATATATGTTGATGAATCTATTTTTAGGAATCAAGTTCTAGCAAATATTATTTCAAATGCTATAAAGTTCTCAAATAAAGGTAGTCGTATTGAGTTCTCTTGCTACGATACGAACGATTCGTTTAATCTTGTGGTTAAAGACTATGGTGTAGGAATACCTAAAGATATTCTTAATACTATATATGATGGTGGTAAAGAAATTTCTCGTACTGGTACATTAGGAGAAGTTGGAGCAGGTTTTGGGCTTGCTATTGCTCGCACTTTTATGAGGAGTTTTGATGGTGATATTATTATTCGATCTCGAACGATTGAGGATTCGCCAGATCATGGTACAAAAATAACTCTCGTTTTTTTTAAAAATTACTCTTTGAAAATGTAGGAGAAATATACATCAATTCCTCCATTGTTTATAGGACCATAATGTTCACCTTTATATGATCGATTCTGGGGTTTTAGCTTTTTTGGATATATTAGAAGAAAATTTTTTACTTCGTAATCACAAAGTTGTTTCACTAGCTTTTTTACAAGATTTTTTTTGGTCTTTATCCTTACGTCATATGGAGGATTACACATAACAAGTGCATCTTTCTTGTAGAATAGTTCAAGTGCATTAATGTTCTTAATATCATAGTTTACAATATTTGAATTGGAAAAGTTTATCTTGATTATATTTATACAGTCTTTATTAATGTCGTTTACTAAGATTTTTGGAGCTTTTGTTAGGTTACGATATGATTTTATCGTAGTTTCTTGTCTGTAGTGTTTATATGAAAAATCTCTGTCAAGATAACTATCATAATTCGTAATTTCTATGGGCAATGTTCCAGTTCCGGCCATAGGGTCTATAAACGTATCAAAGTTAACGTTTTTACTTCTTATGTATTGTATAGCTGCACTTGCTATTGTTGATCTAATTGGCGCAGTAGAGGATAAAATTTTATTCTCTCTTAGATCAAGTCTTTTACCTGTAAGATCTAGACTAAAAGTAAAGATGTCATCTTTCGCTCTTATGTATAGTTCTATGTTTTTTTTGTTATTTTTTTTTAGAATACTTTTTTTTACTTCGTTAGCTCTCTGATAATCATTTATTGCTTGTAAGATGGTGCTGTTTATTTTTCGATCATCAAATAAACGTGAATTTTTAGATTTGATCTTTAATTCAATTTGTTTTTGTACGAAAAAAGTGTTCCATTGAATTTTTTTAGTTTTGTTGAAAAGCTTCGGAATATCTCTTGCTTTAAAACTTGTTATTCTTAATAGAATTCTTGTAGGTATCTTAAGGCAATGATTAAGAAAACATGCGTTTTTATATGTTATTCCTGTAACAGAAACACCTCCCTTCTCAGTTTTCGTTTCATCATATGAAAAGTTGTGTTTATTAGCTTTCTCTACAAATTCTTTTAATGAAAGTTCTTCTAAGCCCAGTTGAGTGACTATAAAAATTTCGAAAGTTTTATCCATTATGTAGATCTTCTTTATATTTTTTTGATTTTTTATTATTGTAGCATTATGTTTAAAAAAAATATTCAGGAAAGTTGAGGAAATTATTTGTTTTCTTTTAAAACTGGCCCAGCTTATTGGGGCTTAAACTTTATGCCTAAATTTCACTTTTTGAAATAAAGTATTTTCTATCTCAGTATTATTGATGGTTTAGATCGTTTCTTTTCTCCCTAACTTTGCACTTACTAGTGCATGAAAATAAACTGCCCTATACTATAACAAATGGTGATAAGAACTGCTTTTAGATAAGTTGTTATTTAGGTTTTATATCTTCGATTTTTCTTTAAACTCATTTCTTTATAAATTTGTCCCAATAGCTGAATTTCGGTATATTTTCGATATTGTTAAAAGTATGTCTTATTTCTGAGTCCTGTCAGACAGTTTTTGAATGATTTAATTATACTCCCCCCAATTTCATCGACTCTTTCTCGTCTGGGGATACTGAAATTGTTATGCTTGTTATTCTATTGATGTTTTGTATATCTTTGCGTTATCGTTATATATTTTTATTTTCTACCTTAGGATGAGTGATGCAATTCTTGTTTTATACTATGATTACTTTTAAGTTGTAATTTGCGCTATACCTTTTGATATATTATGCTTTTAGCCAAGTTACTATTTAAAAACAACCAATGTAGATAGATTTCGTAAGGCGCAAAATGCATAAATATGGCTCTCTTTGTTTAATACCGACACCATTATCTGATGATATTGTTCTTGATAATCATGCTCTCGATCTACTTTCGGGTGCAATGAATGACCTGCAAAATAATAAGATATACGTTGAAGACTTAAGGCCGGCACGTAGAAGTTGGATCAGATGGGGTCTCGATCGAGAGGTGATCGATCACTTTGTACTGTTTAATGAACATTCGATGAATGGTTTAGTAAATAAAACCATTGCAGACTTAAAAGCTGGCAAGAGTATATATCTATTGTCTGATGGAGGTCTTCCAGCTTTTTGTGATCCGGGATATAAACTTATAAGGGAGTGTCATGTAAACAATATCCATGTAACTTCTGCACCATTTAATAATTCGATTTCTTTGGCGATTGCTCTAAGTGGAATAGATGTATATGAGTTTCATTTTTTTGGCTTTCCACCTAAAAAAACAGAAGAGAGGCAGTCGTTCTTCCAAAGAGTCAAAGACAGTGATTGCCCAGCAGTGATTATGGATACTCCATATCGCTTAAAGAAGGTTTTGGCCGAAATTCAATCTGTACAAATCAAACGTAATCTATTTTTAGCCTGTAATCTTAATAGCAATGATGAGAAGCTATATTTTGGCAAGATTTCTTCTGTAATTAAGAAAATTGAGTTTGATAAGGCTGAGTTTATCATTGTCATCGAGTAATTTCATATATTTGTAAGTTTTGTTGTTCAAAATGTCCATGGTCTATTTGTCATAAATTTGATAAATTGTGATTTATGAACGATAGAAAGCTTGATCATATCAGACTGACAAATAAGTCTCAGTCCTCCCTCTTTGATCTGAATGATAATTTTCAATACGAACCAATGCTCGGTAGCCTAGCAGATATTGATATTAGCTGTAGCTTTCTAGGTAAAAAGTTAGATGCTCCAATTTGGATTTCCTCTATGACTGGAGGAACTGGTGAGGCACGCTATATTAATCAAAATTTATCGAAAGTTGCAGGTGAGCATAAAATTGGTCTTGGACTTGGCTCATGCCGTTCACTTTTAACGAGTGATAGATATTTTGAAGATTTTAATTTAGTTTCTAATATGAATGGTGCTCCTTTTTGGGCCAATCTTGGAATTGCTCAGTTAGAGAACAGCATAAGAAATAATAATATTTCTCAGATTGAAGACTTGGTAGAGAGTTTAAATGTCGATGGTCTAATTATACACGTTAATCCCCTTCAGGAGTGGTTTCAGCCTGAAGGGGACATCATCGAAGTTCCCCCAATTGAAACAATCCAAGAATTCTTAAGCAGCAGTAATGTTTCGATTATTGTAAAAGAAGTAGGGCACGGGTTTGGGCCGGAGAGTCTTTCGGCGCTGATGAGCCTACCAATAAGTGCTATTGAGTTCGCAGGTTTTGGTGGAACTAACTTCTCAAAATTAGAATCAATAAGAGATAAAAGCTTTAACGATGTTCATTCTTGTCTAATGAATGTTGGACATAACGCTATGCAGATGATAGAGATGTCTAACGAAATAATTGACAAAAGAGGCCATGATGTTAAGTGTCAGAGCTTCATCATTTCAGGTGGAATTAGAGACTATTTGACTGGCTATGAGCTGATTGAAAAGTCGAAAGGAAATGCTGTTTTTGCAATGGCGTCTCCTTTTCTTACACATGCTGCTCAAAGTGAAGATGCTCTAAACGATTTTGTTACTGAATTAAAAAAAGGTCTTAAGGTCGCAAGATCTTTTCTTAAAGTGAAGGTTAGTAAATGATAACAGGTTTTTCTAAACTTACGAAAATTGAAAAAATTAACTATATTTCTTCTGAATTATTTAATGGTAGTCCTGAAGTGAATAATATTCTCAGTGAGTTTTGGCACAATGACTCTGAAACACAAAAGATTCTCGAAGAATTTAGTGAAAATACAATTTCAAACTTTCATTTTCCTTACGGGGTTGTACCAAATTTTAACTTAAATGGAAGAAACTTTATAATTCCAATGGTTATTGAAGAAAGCTCAGTTGTTGCTGCTCTTTCTAAAGCGGCAAAGTTTTGGCAAGCAAGGGGTGGGTTTAAAGCTCGTATCATTGATACTCAGAAAGTTGGACAGGTGCATTTTACTTGGAGTGGAGATGCCCAGCGTTTCGAAAAATACTTTAGTAATAATAAAACACGCTTCTTAGAACATGCGTATCAATACACAAAGAGTATGGAGAAAAGGGGCGGTGGTATTTTAGATATTCATCTCAAAGATTTTTCTGCTTTAGAAGAAAATTACTTTCAACTTTTTGTTACTTTTGAAACTTGTGATGCTATGGGTGCTAATTTTATAAACACTGTGCTTGAAGCCCTTGGTAAATTTTTAGCTGAAGATGTTAAAAATAATGTGTTCTTTAACGATGATGAGAGAGATGTTGAAATAATTATGTGTATTCTTTCTAATCTTACTCCTAATTGTCGTGTCGAAGCATGGGTTGAGTGCTCAATAGATGAGCTTAATGAAAAATCTCTTGGAATGAGCCCTAAGCAATTTGCGTCAAAATTTAAAAGAGCTGTTAAAATTGCTCAGATAGATACTTATCGAGCAACAACTCATAATAAAGGTATTTTTAATGGTATTGACGGAGTTGTGCTCGCTACTGGTAATGATTTTAGAGCAGTTGAAGCATGTGGGCATGCTTACGCTGCTAGTACAGGCCATTACAAGAGCTTAACGAATGTAATCGTAGATGAAGATGTTAATACATTTCGTTTTTCAATTGAGCTACCTATTGCACTCGGAACTGTGGGGGGGTTAACAAGCCTTCATCCTCTAGCGAAATTGTCACTACGTATGTTGGACAACCCAAGTGCAAGAGAGTTGATGATGATTTGCGCTAGCGTAGGGTTAGCACAGAACTTTGCTGCACTTAAAAGTTTAGTCACGAGTGGGATTCAGAGAGGTCATATGAAAATGCATCTTATGAACATCTTAAATCAATTAGGTGCAAATGATTATGAAAAAAATAAAATCAAAAATGACTTTAAAGATAAAATTGTTAGTTACAACGATGTAAAAAATGCTTTGTTAACTTTAAGAGATCATCACTAGGAAATCATATGCAAGGAACGCAACACTTACAAAAGTATTTTGATAATCCAAAAGAAGATGAAAATATACATATGATGGAAAAAGATCAAACATTTTATGGGAATGGCAAAATCCTTCTAAGTGGAGAGTACTTTGTATTAGATGGTGCTCTTAGTATTGGTCTACCTACACAAGTAGGGCAAACACTTTCTGTTAAATATACTCCTTCTTTCAATCCAACATTAACTTGGAAGTCATTTGATCCTACTGGAAAACTCTGGTTTGAAACAGAGTTTGAATTCTGGCATTTTGATTTCATTGATGAGAATCCGACTGAAGAGTCAAAAGTTTTACAAAAAATATTAAGAGCTACAAGGGAGCAAAATAAACATTTTCTTCGTGACAATATGGATGTGCAGGTAACCACACAACTTGGTTTTCCGCTAGATTGGGGATTAGGATCAAGTTCTACTCTTATTCATAATATTGCGGATTGGGCATACATTAGTCCATTTAAACTACTTTTTGATACTTTTGGTGGCTCTGGGTACGATATTGCTTGCGCCCAAAGTGATGGGCCTATATTATATCAACGAGGATCAGAAGGTCCGAACTGGTCTCCAAGCTCATTTGATCCGCAGTTTAAAGATAAACTTTATTTTGTTTATTTAAATAAAAAACAAAACTCCCGCTCAGCTATAGAATATTATATAAAGAAAAGACCTCATCCACCGGAAGTTATTGAGTCTATATCTCAAATAACTAAAGATATGCTTAAGGTAAAGTCGATAGAAGAGTTCTGCTTTTTAATGGATTCTCACGAGTCAGTTATATCGAAGAATCTAGAGATGCAGACAGTTAAAGAACTTTTGTTCTCAGATTTTAACGGCGCTATTAAGTCACTTGGTGCATGGGGTGGTGACTTTGTTCTCGTAGCAAGTACGGCAGGCTTAAAGTACGTAGAGTCATACTTTATGGAAAGAGGCCATAATGTTGTGATTCCTTATAAAGATTTAATTCTAGAAAGCAAAGTTGCAGTGGAAAATAATGAAAATATACACTAAAGATGATTATGATTTAATTGCTAGTGATATTGTAAAATTTCGTGCTCCATCTAATATTGCTCTTGTTAAATATTGGGGTAAGTTTGGAAGACAATATCCTTCTAATCCATCAATAAGCTTAACTCTATCTGAGTCATTTACTGAAACCTCTGTTGAATTTTTTTATAATGATAAATCTCTTTCACCATTAAAAAAATTCTTATTTGAAGAAAAAGAAAACTCTAAGTTTGCACAGAAAATAGAAGTATTTTTTAAAGATATAGCTGAATTTCTACCTTTTTTAAATAGCTATGAGTTAGTAATAAAGTCACGTAATTCATTTCCACACTCTTCGGGAATAGCTTCTTCTGCCTCGAGTATGGCGGCTTTAGCGATGTGTTTATGTGAGTTTGAGAGGAGAATTACAGGAAGTCAAAATGTTGATCTTCAGAAAGCTTCTTTTTTGGCCAGACTTGGCTCAGGAAGTGCATCTCGTTCTGTTTCTGGTGAAGTTATGGTATGGGGTGATGGCGTAAGTGATAATTCTTCAAATGATTATGCTATCGACTTCAATGAAAACATTAGTCCAGTATTTATAGGATATTATGATTATATAGCAATAGTCTCTAAGAATGAGAAATCTGTATCATCAAGGAAAGGTCATCAACTAATGGATGAACATCCTTTTAGAGATATTCGCTTTTCTAATGCGCGTAATAATTTAAAGAACATTATAGATGCTATGAAAGTAGGAGATATTAATACATTTATAAATATCGTAGAGAGTGAAGCTCTTGAGCTTCATGGGTTAATGATGAATTCAACTCCTTCTTTTATTTTGTTAGAACCAAATACTCTTGAAATAATCAAGCTTATTAGAAAGTTTAGACATGAACGTCAAATTCCAATTTGTTTCACGTTAGATGCTGGTCCTAATGTTCATATTCTCTTTCCAGCTAACCATAAAGATGAATGTGAAAAGTTTATTGAAAATAGTATCACTCCTTTTACTACTAATTCTTTGATTATTAAGGATCGGGTAGGTAAAGGACCTGTTTTACTTAAGGATTGTTAGTTTGTTACAAGATCAATTTTTTCCGGCAAAAATACTGTTGTTTGGAGAGTATTCTGTTATTAGAGGGTCAAAAGCATTAGCAATTCCTTATCATTTGTTTTCTGGTAAGTTAACTTTTTTTAATGATAAAAAAATAACACCGGATTCGGAGCTTAAGGCTTTCGCAACATATTTATCTCGAAAAATTAAAAAGAATGAGCTGTCTTTTGATTTTGATATTAGGTCTTTTAACTTTGATATTTCTGGAGGCCTAAGATTTGAGTCCTCTATACCACAAGGTTATGGTGCAGGTAGTTCGGGGGCGCTTTGTGCGGCGATATTTAATCAGTACGCAAAAGTAACAAAAGAACAACTTAATGACATATCATTTTTAAAGACTTCCTTTAAGGAGCTAGAGTCACATTTTCATGGTTCAAGCTCTGGTGTCGATCCCCTAATTAGTTATCTTGATTGTCCTTTAGAGATTTCTAGTAATGGATTAAGAAAATTAGTTCTACCTGAATATGAAGGGAATTCGGATGGTGGAATATTTCTGTTAAACACACAGAGGGCACGACGAACTGAACCTTTGGTAAACCTTTTTCTCGAAAAGTGTAGTACTAAAGCGTATGCTTCTTTATGTGATAAGGTTTTAAGTCCTATAACTGATCAGTGTATAGACTCTCTTTTAATTAAAAATATTGATAAACTTTTGTTCTCCTTTAAAGAGTTGTCGCAATTCCAAATAGAACACTTCAATGCCATGATTCCAAATCTCTATCGCGATATTTGGGCAGATGGTCTAGCTGGTGATGACTTTTATCTAAAGCTCTGTGGCGCAGGAGGAGGCGGATTTCTTCTCGGAGTTACAAAGTCATTTAGAAGTTTACCTGAGGAAATTACAGATCTAAACATTCGACCTATCGTTAGATTTTAGGCAGACTCTTTTACTGATTTTAATATCTTTTTCATTATCTTAGGATTCATGAATTCTTCGTTATCAACAGTTTTCCAGTCTGCAGTAATTAATGTTGATAATATAAAGTTCTTGTCGATATTTATAAAGTCTTCAAAGTTATTTATCAATGTATTGTTGATTGACCTTTTGTATTGAATTCTTGCAGTAGGTGATTGATTGGCAATTCTTTGCTGTAGTGATTTTACTAATTTGAAACTATCTTTTAAATGTGCAAGACCTGAGTTGATTATTTTACTACTTTCAATCTCTAGACCTATCATACTCCATGATTTTATCATTGATGGGTTAATTAGTCGCTCCATCAAATTTGGTCCGGCAATTAATGGAGCATGTCCACTATTGAGACAATTCATTTCAATTTTACATTCTTCATGACATATCCTTATGTCAGACCCCATGGCCAGTTGCCAAAATGAAAAGTCTTTTGACTTTCCCATATTCCAAATAATAGTTTGAGGTAGTAACAACTGAGACCAGCATAACTTTTGGCATTTCTCGATATAACTTTTTAGTTGCGTTTCACTAAAGTTAAGGAGAATGTTCTCTGGGAAAAGACTATAGTTCTCCTCTTGAAACTCGAACGTAACACTTGAAATTTCTAGCTTGTTTGTAAGCCAATTAAATAATGTCTCTAGTTCATTTATAAAGTTTTGTGGAGAGAATTTTTCTTGAGAGCGATAGATTAAAACTGATGCTGATTTAGTTGATCGATCTAGATTTACATCAAGATTACTAAAGTTAAAAAGGTTAGACATCACCACTCCTTGGTATCTGAAAACTCACTCCTTGAGTTCATTTTAATTATTTCAAACCTTATAAACTTTTGTCAAAAAATTTATGCACTTTCTTTTTTCTTGAAGTATTTTTTAAATTCACTAACGTGATTTTCATAACTTATACTTTGGTCATGTAAGCAAGTAGTTGAGGCTAATAGTTGGTAAAGTGCCTTGTTTTTCTTTGGTTCATCTCTTTGGTCAATTTGAATATTAAGTATTATCTCTTCGTCGTTGTAAGACCTCAAAATTGATTTTCTTATCTCTGTTCTTAGTTCCTTCAGGTTCCCCGGCCAGTTGTAAGAGATAATTTTATCCATTGAACTTTTTGAATATTTTTTTAATGGTAATTCTCTAAGTAAAAGTTCTTCTTTTAGTATCTCATTTGCAATTTCAATTAAATCATTCTGTCTATTTCTTAAAGGTATTAAATGTATATATAATTGTGCTATTAGAAAATATAGTTTTTTTAATATCTTACCGGCTTTAACATGGTGAGATAGTTCAATAGAACTTTCTGTGTATACTTGCATATTTGAATTCGTAATAAATTCAAATAGGCGACTTTGTTTTTCATGGGACAATTTATACACTTCTTTGAGCCATAGAATCGAATTGACTTTAACATCGATGTTATCGATGTTTTCGAATATCTCATTTATTTTATCATATGTCCTAAAGTCAAAGGTTATAACATTATTATGTTTATCATTTTTTCCCTCTAGTACATATTCAATTATTTCATTTTTTTTTGTTCCATCTTCTCCACTAACAAGAATATTCTTTTTTGTACTACGTATAATGTCTAAAGAGCTTTTAAGTTCTACATTTATCCTGTTTTGACCTAGAAAGTTATCATATGTTTTCAATGTTTTTTTATTCTTCTTAACTTTTGAATAGTAGTCTTCAAAATAATGGGAGAAAATCTGGCACAGTAGCTTTAGAGAAGTTTCTTGACTCGTTTTAAAAGGCTTCATGTCAACAGTATTATATATCGTTATAACACCAATGGACTTTTGTAGCCTGTTTGAAATAGGATAAGAAATCGAGTTATATATCTTTTCATCATCAATTACATCTTCCTCAATTTCTGTTTTTTCATTATAGTTTATTAGAGAATTGTTATTAAGTGACAGCAGTATATTTTCATTTGGTTGCATAATTTTATCTATACTTTGAAAATTAGAGCGCGAATATTCTAATTTGTCATTATCTTCATTAATGATATGAATGGAGTAATATTTTGATTTAAATGCTTCTGCGAGATCATTCAATAGCTCTTTTGGGGATTCATTAAATATATCTTCTATTATTGAAAAGAAAAGAGAAAATAGTTCAACTCCTTCAGTTACGTGTAGCTTCCTGTTTAATGTCGAAGCAAGGAAGAGATGATTTTTGATATCACTTTTATTCAATCTTGAGATATAGTCTTTTAGAAAATAGTTGAGAACATCAATGTCGCCTTGCTTATCAAGGAGTACACCATAAACAATTTGATCGATATTAGACTCTGATATAAACGACCTTACGATAGTTCCTTTTAAGCTAAAATCCCATTTATGAAATATCTTATTACTTTTAACTTTTATATCAATTTTTTCTCCAATTTTTATCTTAACTGGCGAAACGAAATTTAATCCTGATAAATTAATACTTTCTATTTTTAAATTTCTTATGGTTCTTCTTAGTTTAGGGATTTCAATGTTTATTAAAATTTTATCGTTCTTATCAATTGGTAAACGATATGATTTGAAGAACTGATAATTTAAAATACTATTTTTCATAATTTTATCCTCAGAGTCGTATCGGCTACTTTATTTATAAAGTTGACTAAAGAGTTTAAGTCGGAAAACCGATATCTAGGAGAATACAAATTCTATAGTGAGGTAATTACTTGAAATCTCTAAGAGAATATCGAATACTTTTAAAACCTGAGGATGATGTACTCCTCGTTTTAAAAAGTATAAATGGAAACAAAAGTGAGTTAAATATCCAATTATACGATATTTCTTCTTCAGGTGTGGCCATATTCACTTCTATGGCACTTAATGTTGGTGATATCTTAAATATATGTATTAGATATAAATCATATGAAATAGAAAGTATTGTTAAGGTTATACATGTTGGTCAGGATATTGAAAAAACGGATAATTTTTTCTGTGGATTAGAGTTTCAAGAACAAGACCTACTATCTGTCGAAGAATTAATTTTTGAAATAATTGGAAATATGTCAAAACAAAGAATGAAGATTTTGATGTTCGATATATTACAAAATGAAGGTCTTGTTATAAACAATGACAACGATTTTAAATTATCTACAACAGTCATCTTAGATTTATTTTCTTTGTTCTCAAGATACACTAATTCCTTTGATCTTATGTATCTTTTTGCACAAGAAATTAGGAGAAAAATTGGTGCTGATACCTTTAGGTTTCTTAAGTACGATGAAGATTTTAAGAATGTATCAATACATGATTTTAAAAATAGATCAGCAGAAAAATCTTACTATCCAATTATAGGAAGTATTAAAGATGTTTTTGACACTGGTAAATCTATGTACTCTAGGCTTTCAAAGAATAACGAAGATAGCTTTTATAAAATGTTTACTTCTATAAACGACGTAAAAGTAAATACATTTTTGTTGTCACCTGTATTTGACAAAAATGGTATTCGTATCGGAATTGTAGAGTATACTAACAAAGAGAATAATGAACTCTTTACTATTGAAGATATTAATGACGTCAAGCTACTGGCTTTTATTCTTGGTGTAACTTTCTCAATTGATTACGACTTTAATATTGATTCTTATGTAAAAAAACTAACTGCTTTTTATAACGATGGAGTACTCATTGGCCCTAGTGAGCAAAACAGATACTTAAATTCTACGATAAAAGAAGCTGCTAATTCTGATGAGAATGTCTTTATAAGTGGAGAGTTTGGAACAGGCAAAAAACTTATCGGTGTCATCCTTCATGAGAAAAGTGTTCGCAATGCTCACCTTATTGGACATGTCAATTGCCATAATTTAGATGATAACGAAGACATTCGTCATCTCTTTAATAGTGATAAGAGACACAGCGGTTATATTGAAATGTACAATGGTGGCACGATTGTCATCAAAGATATAAACTTTCTTAGTCGAGAGCAACAGTCGGCTCTATATGACATTTTAAAAGAAGAACATGATATAAGAATAGTTGCGACATCTACGGAGAGTCATGAAGTACTAGATAAATATTCAGGGTTCCATCCGGAATTATTAGATTTAGTATCTAGTAAGATCATAAGAGTTCCATCTCTGCGTGAAAGGAAAGAAGATATAACGCCTTTGCTTCACTTTTTTAGCTATAATGTATGTTCTAAAAATAATTATTCACCAAAGCTAATTTCCAGTGAAGTAATAAATAAGTTTGTTAATTATGATTGGCCTGGAAATATAAGTGAACTAAAGATAGCAATAAGTCGTTTGATTTCACTACAACGTGATAGCAATGTTATTAAGTATCGTAAAATCAGAACAATTCCTATTCTTGATCGAGAACTTTCATCAATTGTTCCTGATACATTTGGAATCTCGATGGAGATTGTACTTTCTGGATTAGATTTAAGTTATGAAGAGTTTGAAGATCTCTATTTTTATTTCTTCGTTGAGCATTTGATAAAAAGAAGTAATTTGGAAATTTTTGAAATTTCAAATTATTTGGAAATACCCATTGATCAAATAAAAGAAAGACTTTTTATTGTAGGTAGGAAAGTTGAGGAATTATTTGGGGTTCATTCTAATCTAATTGATTATTTTTTGGAGAAACAGGCGGCTTAGCTATTTATAAAAGGATTCTTCCAATAATAAGGTTGAACTTCTTTTAGGTTTTTGGCTTCCCATTTTGTAGGGTCTTCATTTTTCGGTAC